>JAFLKR010000051.1 GCA_019163135.1 Desulfobulbaceae bacterium
CCGCCGGTTTATACCTAAGCCTCATCAATCTTTTGATTGATGAGGCTTTTTTTTTAAGAAAAAATAGAGGGTTTCTTAAAACTCAAAAAAAGAAAAAATCAGGCCCCTGCAATATCAAGCCAAACCTGATGCAAAATGCATTAAAATCTGACTTTTTGCGAGTCAATCAAAACTGCTACTGTCAACGGCGATCTCAAAGAGTACCTGCTGTCACGTAATACGGATGGGTGATAGATAGAATTCATCCTTGCTCGATACAACGGATAGACCCTTATTTTAACTGCGCTCTATCCGTTGGCTGACTGACGCATTTAAATCAATCCAGCAAATCGAAGAGATCCTGAGATGCGTAGCACATGGGACAGACCCATGCTTCCGGCAAATCCTCAAAAAGCGTTCCAGGCATAATCGCATTCATAGGATCCCCAGTCCCGGGATCATAAATATACCCGCAGTTAACGCATATATACCGATCGGTCTTGATTCCCATAATTCACACCGCGAAGTATTTGGCCTGCGGATGATGGGCCACGATAGCAGAGGTAGTTTGTTCGGGCACCATCTGCATATTCTCGGTCAATGAAATGCCAAGGACCTCCGGCTTGAGGAAAGCAAACAAGGTTCGGTGTGCCTCCAAATCCGGGCAGGACGGATAACCGAAACCGTAACGAGAGCCTTGATACTCCTGGGTGATCGCCCCATGAAGATCACAAGTCTGTTTTCCACCGATCCCCAACTCCTGCCGCATCACCCCGTGCCAATATTCTGCCAAGGCATCGGTAACCTCGACACTGAAACCGTGGAGCAGAAGATAATCATGGTAGGCATTTTCAGCATAGAGCCGAGCGGTTACTTCGCCGACCCGTTCCCCGATGGTGACGATAAAAAATCCGGCGATATCGCCCCCAGCCTCGGCTGATTTATAATAATCGGCAATGCATAAATACGGCGGCTCAGCCTGACGCGGAAAGGAAAAAGCGTGTGCTTGCCCATCAACCTCGACCCATAAGGTATTCTCCTCGGAATGGCACCTAAAATAGCCGTACGTAACCTTGGGCTGGATCCAGCCTGCATCCAGCGACCGGCGCATTAATTGGTCATAATGCGGCCGGACGGTTCCCTTAATCAACTTCGCATACTCCCCTGCCCCCATTTTCCCGCGCCGGTATCCCCAGCGGCCGCGAAAGAGTGCTTGGATATTAATCAAAGGAAAAAGCGCCGCCGGATCGATATCGGTCACATAGCGCTGCCCGATAAAGGGTGGTATCGGTACCGGATTCGACCGGTCGAGCACCACATCCTTGACCCCAGGTATCATCGGTTTGACGGCGGTGGCCCCGTTGTAACTGGTCGAGACTAAGCGTCCCTCTTCAAACTCGCGGACCGCCTTCAAGCCAGCAAAGGCATCGGCGCAATAGACAACTGCACCTGGATAGCTCGGCACGCAAGATTCGGCCACGAATTTCGGAGTCAGGGCAGCCCCACCCAACAGAATAGGGACCTTTAATCCGGCCTCGCGATACTGCGGCATGGATTCCTGCATCACAATGGCGGACTTGACCAACAATCCGCTGAGACCAATTAGATCAACCTGGTATTCCTTGGCCTTTTCGATAATTGTTTCAGTCGGCACTTTAATGCCGATATTGTACACCTTGTACCCGTTGTTAGAGAGGATGATGTCCACCAAATTCTTACCGATATCATGGACATCACCTTGGACCGTGGCCAGGAGAATCTTGGTGGCGCTACCGCCCTCGGCCTTGTCCATATAGGGTTCCAGTAAATTTACGGAGGCTCGCATCACCTCGGCCGACTGGAGGACAAAGGGCAGCAAAAGTTCTCCCTTGCCGAAAAGTTCCCCGACATGGCGCATAGCCGGAACTAAGATCTGATTGATGATATCCAACGGTTTGAACCGCTCCCGAAGGATGGCCAGGATATCGTCAAGCCCGTCCTTGTCACCGTCCATTACCCGATGAAACAGTTGTACCTCGGGTGTCTTGGTGACAGTTTGATCCTCATCCGTGATAACCGCCGCCTTACCACTGAAGTGATCGATGAACCGCATTAGCGGGTCCTTTTCGTTGGCAACTTGCCGGTTCTCGAGTAAATCCAGACTGATCTGACGATCTTCCGCGGAAATACGCGCCAGCGGCAAAATTTTAGCAGCATCAACTATGGCGGCGTCCAAGCCAGCGCCCACCGCCTCGTGGAGAAAGACAGAATTGAGAATGCGCCTTGCATGGGGGGCCAGACCAAAAGAAATATTGCTCAGGCCGAGCACGGTCAGGCAGCCGGGTAATTCCGCTTTTATCCGACGAATTCCTTCCAAGGTTTGGAGAGCGGCATCGCGCAGGGTATCGTCCCCTGAGCCGACGGTGAAGGTCAGGCAATCAAACAATAGATCCTTGGGCCGCAAACCGCATTCATCAACAGCGATGGCATGGATAGCATTGGCAATCCGCAGCTTGTCGTCGCTGCCCATAGCCATGCCTTTTTCGTCGATGGTCAGGGCGACGACAGCAGCCCCATATTTTTTTGCGGCCCGGCAAATACGGCGGATATTGATGCCACCATCCTCAAGGTTAATGGAATTAATGATCGCCCGGCCCGGATAGAGTTGCAGGCACGCTTCAATACACTCCGGCGTGGTTGAATCGATCATCAGGGGGGCTTTGAGGGCGTTGGCGCACAACCGGACCATCGTGGTCAGGTCCGCCTTTTCGTCACGGCCGGCATAAGCTGTGCATAGGTCGATAATGTGAGCCCCTTTGGCCTCCTGCTCCAGTGCGATTTTCAGGCAGCTCTGGTAATCATCGGCGAGCAGCAGTTCCCGAAATTTTTTTGAACCGTTGGCATTGGCCCGCTCACCGATCAACAGCGGCGGGATTTCCTGTTGCAGTTCAACGGCCTGGTATAGACTGGCAACCGATGGTTTCATGCGCTCACCTCCCGCACTGCCGGTTTCACTCCGTCCAGGGTCTGGACCAACTGCCGGATATGGGCGGGCGTCGTGCCGCAGCAGCCCCCGACCACGCTGACCCCGTAGTCGACCACAAAGCGTTTCATTTCGCGACCGTAGGTTTCAGGACTTAAAGGATAGCAGGTCTTGCCGCCCACAACCTCGGGCATCCCCTGATTGGGAACACAGGAAATGCGCCCAGGCCAGTTGCGACTGAGGTAGCGAATGTGGGATTCCATGTCCATGGGGCCGGTGGCACAGTTCAGCCCAAAAGAAAAAATGGGGTAAGGCTCAAAGGTGACCGCCGCTGCCGCGATATCAGTGCCGACCAGCATAGTGCCGGTGCGCTCGATGGTGACCGAAGCCATCACCGGGATATCAAGGCCCAGGGCTTCCAGGGTGGCAAAGCAGGTGGTCATGGCGGTCTTGATCTGCAACAGATCCTGGCAGGTTTCAATGATGAGCAAATCCACCCCGGCCAAAGCCAGGGCCCGAATCTGTTCTTCGTGAGCCCGAGCCAGCGCCTCCACCGAGATATGACCGAGTGAAGGCAGTTTAGTGCCCGGGCCGATTGAACCGGCTATATAGGTGTTAGCCTTACCGCCAATGGCCTTGCGGGCATTTTCGACCCCGGCGCGGTTAATGGCCTCGACCTGATCCTGCAACCCGTATTCCTCTAGGACGATCCGGCTGGCGCCAAAGGTATTGGTCTCTATCACCATGGCCCCAGCCGCCACAAAGGCGCTATGGAGCTCGATGATTTTATCCGGGGCGGTCAGATTGAGCAACTCGTTACAGCCCTCTTTCCCTTCCCAGGCCGTTGCCGGTATATGCATTTCCTGAAGATTGGTCCCGCAGGCACCGTCAAGGATCAACACCTCATGGTCAGATGGTCGCATTGGTCAAATTTCTCGCTAACAGGTTATTCTTTGATTTCATCTATTCCTCGCACGTCCACAATTTAAGCATTGCAGACAATTTGACTAAATGGAGAAATCTTACGTTCCCTCACCTTCGTTCGGGATGACAAAAATACAGATTATACCCTGCGCAGTATACGAAAATTGCAGCACAGGGGGCACAACGTCTTAGTTTTTTGGCCGAAACTTGAGATTTTGTTGTTTCGGTCCTTCCAGTCCGGCCAATGTAAGGATGAAACGCAAGATTCGCATTAAGTTTCTACCTTTTACGGCCAAAGAAAGTGTCTGCTTAACAGTTTAATCGGCTCCATTGTTCTGGTAAGGAGCTCTTGTCAAACCCGTCATTTTTTTCTACAGTGGACCACTTTTCTTTTTTTTCATTTTTCTTGCAAGGTTGCTGCCATGAACCCATCGATTACCGCTGTTGTCCTCGCCGCCGGCAAGGGCACCCGCATGAAATCTGCCCGCGCCAAGGTATTGCACGAAGTCTTCTTTCGGCCGATGATCCACCATGTGCTGGATGCGGTCACCGAGGCCGCGATCACCGCGTGCGCGATCATCGTCGGCCACCAGCGCCAGGAGGTGCTCCACGCGCTGACCGACTACCCGATCACCCCGGTGATTCAGGAACAGCAATTAGGGACCGGCCATGCCGTACTCTGTGCGGAGTCGGCCTGCGCGCAGGCGGAACAGGTGATGATCCTCTGCGGTGATACGCCGCTCATCCAGCCAACCACGCTCCGCGCGATGATCGCTGCCCACCGGCAACAACAGGCCCCCATTACCCTGATGACCACCCTGCTCGACCAGCCCTTCGGTTACGGCCGAATCCTCAGCGATAACAAAGGCGCAGTACTGGCCATTGTCGAAGAAAAAGACGCCACTGAAGCGCAGCGCGCCATCCGGGAAATCAATGCGGGAATCTACCTCGTGGACCGTCATTTCCTGTTTGCCGCACTCCGCCAAGTCGGAACCGACAACAGCCAAGGCGAAGTCTATCTGACCGATATCGTCGCCATCGCCAACCGGCAGGGGCTGTCGGTACAGAAATTCGTCCACCCCCAGGCCATCGATGTACTTGGCGTCAATTCCCGGATCGAACTGGCCCTGGCGCATGCCACCTTGCAACTCCGCCACAACCACGGACTGATGCTCGCCGGCGTCACCCTTTACGCGCCTGAATCGACCCTGATCGCGCCGGACTGCGCCATCGGTCAGGATACCATCCTCCATGGCAATGTTCAGATCAGCGGCAGCTCAACCTTAGGCCAAGGCTGCTGCATCTACAGCGGTTGCGTACTCCACGGCTGTCACTTGGGAGACGGGGTCATGGTCGGGGCCAACGCCGTGCTTGCCCATTGTGCGGTTTCGGCAGGGGCAGTTATCCCGCCGCTGACCCTACGGAGCGGCGACTGAACGACCCATTTTTTCCAACGCTCATTTAACCCTTTATCGACAACGGCCGACAGGGTACATTCCGTCACCGATACCCTTTTTTCGCCCCTTACCTACTCCCTTTGGAGCCTTGCGGATTATGACCGACCTTAAAAAAATGTATTCCACCCTCTTGGGCGACTCGTTCCCCATGGAAATGACCATCTCCTTTGGCGGTCAGACCTTGGTCTACCGAAAAAAAACCTGGAAAATCCCCATGACCGACGGCACTGTCGAAGAGCGGGGCCTGCGGTACGGCGAAAATCCGGATCAAGAGGCCGCCCTATATGAACTGGTGAACGGTAACCTGGTGCTGGGCAACTGTACCTTCATTGAACCCGGCAACGGTCTGGTCAGCGCCATCACCGTGGAAGACATGCTTCAGGTCGGCAAGCATCCGGGCAAGATCAACCTTACCGATGTCGACAACGGGCTTAATATCATCAAATACCTGATTGACCGACCGGCCGCAGCCATCCTCAAGCACAACAATCCCTGCGGAGCCGCCATCGGCACCAACCTCGCCGATGCCTACAACCGGGCCAACCGCTGCGACCGGATCGCCGCCTTCGGCGGTGCCGTGATCACCAGCCGCCCCATAGATCGAGAGACCGCCGAACTGATGGCGGACAATTACCTAGAGGTGGTCTGCGCCCCGGACTTCGAGGAGGGAACAATGGCGATTCTCGCCCGCCGCAAAAACCTGCGGGTCATCCGTATGGCTGGCATCTCCCGGCTGGCGGCCTATGAGCAACACCGATTCGTTGATTTCAAATCGCTGATCGACGGCGGCATTATCGTGCAGCAGTCCGCAGTCAACTCTATCCGCCAGGCCTCGGACCTGAAACCAGCCACCGCCACCTATAAAGGTGCGGCCTATGCCTGCGAGCGCCAGCCCACCGCGCGCGAAATCGAAGACATGCTCTTTGGCTGGGCGATCGAGCACGGCGTGACTTCCAACTCAGTGATCTATGTCAAAGACGGCTGCACCGTTGCCATCGGCGCTGGCGAACAGGACCGGGTCGGGGTCGCCGAGATCGCGGTGCACAAGGCCTACGCCAAATACGCCGATATCACCTGCTTTGATGCCCACGGCCTCCCTTACGTCGATATGGTTGCGGAGATTGGACGCGGCCAGCGGGACAAGGCTGACCAGGAGGCGATCGATGCCAAGGTTCGGGCCGACCGGGCCGGCCTTCCCGGATCGGTGATGATCTCGGATGCTTTTTTCCCGTTCCGTGACGCCGCCGAAGTCGGCATCCGCGAAGGCATCAGTGCCATCCTCCAGGCAGGCGGCTCAATCCGCGACTTCGAATCGATCCAAGCCTGCAATGAGGCCAAGCCGCAGGTGGCGATGATGTTCACCGGGCAGCGTTCGTTTAAGCATTAAACCAAAAAGACCGTAAAACAGCAGCGCCTCACCCGACCTGTTGCCTCGGGTGAGGCGCTGCTGTCAAACCTCCACCCATCGTCCCGCAGCCGCTGACCGCAGACAGGCCTCGGAGATACGAACTGCGGCCAGTCCCTCCTCGCCGGACACCGGATTTGCTTGCGTGCCACGGAGCCATCCAAGCCAATCCACCAGCAGCGGCACAATGGCGCTCACCGGTGGTTCCAGGTCAAGGGAAACCCGCTCCATTCCGCGAATCCTCTCACAAAAATGATGCACTTGATCACCGTGCAACTGCCCGGTTTCACCGACAAACTCGAACCGTCCCGAGCGAGCCGGACTGATCTTGGAACAATCCACCGTGCCGATCGCCCCGTTATCGAGTTCCACCAGCACCAGTAGGATATCCTCAAGATGAGCGGAGCGAAAACAGCGGACCCTGGCCATGACCCGGATAATTTCCCGGCCGGTAATGAAACGAAGGGCGTCAAAGACATGCACCGCCGTGTGAAAACTCACCCCGGCGCCGGCCAGCGCCGGGTCATCTAACCAGTCCAGCATAGCCGGTTCCAGCCGCAAATTGACGGCAAAACTTTGGAGCGCCCCAATACTGGCGAGTTGATCGCGCAGCGCTCGCACCACGCGGTTATAGCGGAGCGTCTGACCAATGGTCAGCGGCAGTGCCTGTTGGCAAAAGCTCTGATTGATCGCCGCAGCCTCGGTCACTGAAACGGCCATGGGCTTCTCAAGGAGCAGGGGTTTGCCAGCCGCGACACAGGCGGCGGCTATTTCCCGATTAAATACCGGCGGCATCGCCGCCACCACACATTCCACCTCGGGAGCTTCCACCAATTGCCGCCAATCCCCATACCAGCGGCAACTCCACGCTTCCGCCTGCTTTTGCCCTTCCTCGGACCGGCGGCTGACAGCCGCCAGCTCAAGGCCCTCGACATCATTGACAATATGACGGGCATAGCGGCTACCGTGCTTGCCCGTGCCGATCACACCAACCTGCCACTTTTTTTTTAACGAGATCAAGAGGCCGACTCCTTGACCTTCTTATTCAACAGATGCTTTTCGTAGCGCTTTCGCTCGATCTGCAAAAAAATTCGGAGCGCCGCGGGATAACTTAGCAAGGCTACCGGCAAAGCCAGGACCAGACCACCGGTTAACAACACCAGTCCAGTGTCGATTCCAATGCGGCCGGCGACCGAAAACACTTCGCCCCAACCAACTTCCTGCATCCGGTCGAGGCCTGCTTTCAAGGTCTCCCAGTTAGCCCGCCCTGGCAGAAGGAGATTGCCAACCAGCCAAGACAGGTAGTAGAGGGGCACATAGGTGAGAGGATTACCGATAATCGTGGCCACCAGCAAAGCAGCCACCGTACTGCTGCCGGTGGCCAGGGTGATCAAGAGGATCAAAATAGATTTCAATGGCATCAGAGGAGCTATGCCGACAAAGACCCCCACCGCTGTCCCTCTGGCAAGGGAAACGGGCGAACCTTGTAGTTGCCTAAACTTCTGTAAGAAAGAGATAAGAATCTTTTTCAAGGGAGAGGCCGGGGGGTGTTATACCGATTTTTCACAGAGACAGGCCCATTCACCCGACAAGGCCGTCATGTCTGTCCCCAGAGTGAGCGCGAAGGACACCAAGGCCTCGGTGGAGCAATTGACGGAAGAAGATCGGGTGCCAGAGCGGACGTCTTCCAACTCCTGTTGCAGAAAGGTCAACAGCGCCTGGGCTGCGGTTGCCCGGAAATCTTCATAGGGGCAACCGATCTTTTCGCTGAAACGTGCAAACCGATACCAATTGTGGAGCGCCCGTTTTATTCCCCGAAACAGGCTGCGATCGCGGTTGGTTACATTAAGATCGCGCAGGATGATTTCCCGATACCGTTCCAGGGCAGCATCCTGCAGTGAACGCAATTCCTCGTCCCCAAGAATAAACCGAGGTCCTTCTGTATCTTTGCAGAGGTAATGCAGACTGGCATGGAGGGCCACCTCGGGAATCTCGCCGGAATGGCGGACCAGCAGCAGTTCTTCCTCAAGGATGTATGTACGCTCGTTGTTGATCACGGTGCATCTTGCTCATGGTTGCCGTTATCGAGCTGAAACAGGGTTCGTACCGTGTTGATCCGATCCGGCAGGCTGATGCAATGATTTTCATTTTTGAGATAATGCAGAGGGCGATACAGCATTTTGCCGGTGATGGCGGCCACCAGTTTTTCCGTGCGCTCCTGGTCGTGTTCACTCAAGCCTTCCAGACGGCCCATGGTTTTTTCGACCTCCCCCCGGACCAGTTCTTCCACCATGGTCCGCAGTTGGATAATCGTGGGGGTGGACTCCATGTTCAACAACCATTTACCGAACTTCAACTTTTCTTCGGCGATAATCCGTTGAGCCTTGACAGCCTCTTTGTCGCGCTCGGATTTATTCATCTCAACGACATTGTGCAGGTCGTCGATGTCGTAAAGGTAGACGTTGTCGAGTTCGTTGATGGCTGGGTCGAGATCGCGGGGCACGGCGATATCGATGAAGAAAAGCGGCCGATTACGGCGTTCCCGCATCACCGAGCGGACATCTTTCTTGTGGAGGATGAGATCGGGCGCACCGGTGGAACTGATGATGATATCGACATGCTGCAACTGGTCCAGCAACTCCTCCAGGGACACTGCCCGCCCATTGAAGCAACGTGCCAGATTTATGGCCCGCTGCAGGGTCCGATTGGCGACGATGACCTCGGTGACGCCCTGCCCCAACAGATGTTCCGCTGCTAATTCCGCCATTTCACCGGCACCAACCAGCATGACTTTTTTGCCGGCTAGATCACCGAAAATTTTTCTGGCAAGTTCGACGGCGGCATAGCTGATCGAAACCGCACTAGCCCCGATCCGGGTTTCAGTTCGGACCCGCTTCGCCACAGAAAACGATTTATGGAGCAGTTTGTTCAGCACAAATCCACTGCACCCGTTTCTGGACGCATGCCGGTAGGCCTCCTTCAGTTGCCCAAGAATCTGAGCCTCACCAACTATCATGGAATCCAGACTGGCAGCCACCAGGAACAGGTGTTCCACAGCCTGACCATCCAGATACTGGTAAATATGCTGGTCGAACTCTTCCTTGGACAAGGTGCCGGCAAACAACTGCTCAAGCACCCGGGTTCTCGCCTGCTCGACATTCTGGCAGGTAAAAAGAATCTCCACCCGGTTGCAGGTGGAGAGCAGATAGTATTCCCGCAATTCTTCCAACTGCCCCAACGCCAGGAGCGGCTCGTCGTACCCTGCCGAAAGTGCTAATTTTTCTCTGATCGCCAGCGGCGTCGTCTTGTGATTGACGCCCAGCAGCACGATGGTGTCACGAGACATAAGTGTGGACCCCTTTCAGCAGAAAGGAAACACCCCAGAGGGTAAACAGGACAGCAAGAAACCCAATGATGCTGAGGATAGCCACCCGGCGTCCCCGCCAGCCGACGGTAAAACGCTGATGCACAGCTGCCGCGTATAGAAACCAGGTCACCAACGACCAGGTCTCCTTGGGATCCCAGTGCCAATAAGCGCCCCAGGCCTGCTTAGCCCAGATTGATCCGGTAATCAGGCCGAGGGTGAGCAGGGGAAAACCCACACTCAAGCAGTGATGATTGAGTTTATCCAACGCCTCCAAAGAAGGCAGGCGTGAATAAAAAAGTCCGAACCGTTTGGTTTTGATTTCCCGCTCCTGCAACAGGTACATGATGCCGCCAATAGCGGCCAAGGCCAGAAAACCATCGGCAATCAAGGCGATGGAAGCATGCACCGGCAACCACCAGGATTGCAGGGCAGGAGGCAGGGGCAAAATCTCTCGGGAGGAAAAAGTGGCCACCAACATCAAAGCCATCACCAGGATACTGACAAAGGTGCCGAGATTCTTAACCGTATAACGCCAGCGAAACGACAGGTAGCAGCAACCAAGCGACCAGGCGAAAAAAGAGACCGTCTCGTGATGGCTGGTGATGGGCGTGTGGCCAGCTTCAAAATAACGGAAGATTATATTGACGGTGTGCAGCAGGAAAGCAGCAAAAAAAATCCACCGACCGATCCGGCGTACCGTTGTTTTCTTAGTCAGAAAGAAAACCAGGTAGGCTGCAACGGAAAATAGATAGACTGCCACACTGGCCTGAAAGAGCAAAAAACTCATGGATTCTCCTTGGTCAGCGTCCCCGGGTCAAAATCAACCGGACAGCCGAACACCTCCTGCAAGTGTTGCTGAATCTTATCCCAACGGTGGTCCCGGAGCCAGTCGACTATATCGTCATGGAGGATCTTTTGGAACAGAATCTTTTTTTCTTCGTGATTGCCTGCTGTTTCGATCAAGATACGGTCGCGCAGCAAGGCCATCAAGGAAGTAAGCTGGGCGTATTCCTCACCAAAATCGCGTTCAAGCCTTCGCCTGACCATAGCCGCCACCGCCGGGCTTTTGCCATTGGTGGCGACGCATAAGGTCATATCGCCCCGACGGAACGAGGCCGGCACGTAAAAATCGCAAGCCTGCGGATCATCTGCAATATTAACCAGGAGGCCCAAGGCTCGAGCCTCCCTCAATACAGCCTGCTGCACCTCGGGAATATTAGTGGCGGCAAAGACCAGAAAGGCTCCGTCGAGATCGATGGCGCGGTAGAGTTGCTCCCGCCACTCAATGACACCCTGGTCGGCCAGGGTGCGCAGCGTAGGCGTGACAACCGGACTGACAACCCGTACCGAACCCGAACCGGAAAGTATCCCCTGCACCTTACGCTCCGCGACTACGCCGCCGCCGACCACAATGCACAATTTGCCGGAGAGGTTCAGGCAAACAGGATAGGTTTGATGATGGTCCGATTGCTTGGTCATGGTTGCATTAAAATCCGTCGGCCCCAGTGTTTTCCATCTGCGTGAATATGGTAGCAAGTGAAAGCCTGCAAAAACTGCGAGCCAAGTCACTTGAAGAAGCGGCAGATCCCGAAGAAATCATCGGCGAGGCTGCAACCGGTTCAATAGAATGACTTTATCCTCATCCAAGCTTCTCAGCTTTCTTGGGGAGGCTGAGACATGGTATTCCTTTTCAGCTAATTTCAAAAAGGGTTCCAGGCTGCGACGTTTGATATCGTGGGCCAGATAGACAACCCCTTCAGGCTTGAGCGCCCTGCGCAAAACCCCGAGCAACGGCTCGAAGAACTCTTCACGAAACAAAATCTCCGCGCCGACAATAACATCATACTGCACCATTTCGGGAGGATTCAGCCAGTCAAGCATGGCAAACTGCACATTATCCAAATTGCTCGCCGCTGCGTTAATCCGTTCAAAGTCAAGAATCATCGGCTCGTAATCGCTTAAGGTAACCTGAAAACCGGCGGCAGCGGCGGTGAGTCCGGGAGCGCCAAGTCCTGCGCCGAGTTCCAGTAAGGTGGCGCCTTCGGCATGCTGCTGGCCGGCAATAAACTCCGACAGGACAATGGCGGATTCCCATAATCGTATCCAGAATGGAAAAGTGGATACATCCTTCAAGGGGTCCTTGCCCCCGAGAATCTGCTCCAGATCAGTGATTTTCAGGAGTTGCAGTTTATGTTCCCGAATCTTGAGCGGTTCAAACGTCACTGTATACTGGTTTTTGATGTTATTGTACAAGGTCCGCTCTAAAGCCGGCAAGGTTTTAGGGTCCATTTTTTCTCTCTCTTAAAAGGCATGCACGGGAATAAACGCGGTGCAAAGCAGGAGCACCCGATCAACAGCCCGGATTAAAGTCATCCAAGACACCTTCAGGTTACCGCAGGGACAGATACACCAGGAAAGCAGAGATTACCTTTCAACGATATCCTGCCTGGTGCCGAATAAAAAAAGAGCGGGCCGATCAAAATCGGCCCGCTCTTCAATACTACAAAAAGACTTCAGACTCTCAGCAACCTTCCAGTCCCTTTTTGGCGGCTTTCACGGTAACGCTATCACCGGCTTTCATGCCGTCGGCTTTATCACAGGTCACGGTAACTTTGTTGCCGTCTACACTGTCAACGGTGCATTTAGCGGCAAATACTGCGCCAGCACTCAATACAAAAGCCGCAACCATAACTGCTGTTACAATTTTCTTCACGGTGATCTCCTTTATGAAATGGATTATATAAAACTAAACAAGTAACCATTTTTCCTGTGCCACAATTTAAGAAATACCACCCGGATTGTCAACAGCTATTCACCACATTATACGAGGCCATGGATGCACTCAAAGAGTTGATTCAATATCTCTTTCAAGCACCCCAGGAGGGACGGATCCCGGATATTTTTTTACCACATGGCCATTTTTGTTGACGAGAAACGAGGTTGGAATGGCAATAACGCCGCCGAATTTCTGAGCGGTCGCCTGGTCCGCCATTAAAACCTGATAATTAATATCCGCCTTTTTTACCAGTTGGAGGACAGCGCCTGCCCTCCCTTCATCCACCGACAAGGCCACCACCGCAAACCCCTGCCCCTGAAATTTTGCCTGTAACGCTTTCAGGCTCTTAATTTCGTGAAGACAACTCGAGCACCAGGTTGCAAAAAAGGTTATCAGCAGGGCTTTCCCCTGATACGACTCACTGGTAACGACGGTGCCATCTATCGCGGTTGGCAGCGAAAAGGACGGCATGGTGACTGCCCCCTGACTTTCCCCGTAGAAGATAAAAAAACACCAAAGGAGACTGCAAATTCGCAATCCTTTATTCACCATATCCTCCCTGCTGAAATTGCATTATGCTGTGCCGCACCGACGACACAGAACGTAGCCTGTTTTTTTCAATAACACCGAAACAAAGATTGCAAAGACTCCTCAACCAAAGCCCTCGTTTCCGAGACCATGAAGCCCCCTCGGGTTCCTTAAGAAGAAAGGGCTCTCCAATCACCCTTTCGAAACAGAACTGACGTTTTGGTTACCCGTAAACACGCCGACCATGACCTCACACCTTGATATCGAGCAAACTCTGCAACATCTTATCAGTGGCCTGCAACGTTTTGAGATTAGAGGTGTACCCGTGGGCATTGAGCATCATCTCGGGCAATTCCTCGCCCAAGTCAACGTTTGATTGTTCAATCATTACATAACCCTGATCGGTCAACTCGGCAACAACCGGATTGGAGAGGTTGACTTGCTCAACCGTCGCGCTGACACCTTGCGGAGGTTGCTCGGACAACAGCACCCTGTTTTTCTTGAACCCTTCGGTGTTTACATTAGCGACATTTTGCGCATTATTTTCGATTTTCTTCGCAAAGGCCTGTAAACCCGACAAGGCTGACTGAACCCCGTTAATCATATTTTTCCTCCCTGGAACATTTATTGACAATACCATAAAATATTTAAAGCAAAATTAACGCCAGATTTCAACAATATTTATTTTGGTCATTTGACCACCATGCCGTTCCCGCAAAAACCGTTGCACCTTTACCGTGTTCCGAGTAGATAGATTTTCGTGAGTAAGACAACGCACAGAGTTGCAGTCCCCCTATTATCTCATCCCCATCCATCATATACCATGGCCCCACGAATCTACCTGCTACCCACCTTCTTTTTCTTTTTGTTCCTCCCATCTCTCGTTTGCGCCAATGTGGTTGATCGCACGGTTGCCGTGGTCAATGAGGACACGATCACCCTCTCGGAGGTGAACGAGCTTGGCAAATCTTTTTTCCAAAAAATCACCGAAGAAACGCCTGCGGACCGGTTGAACGAAGCCTTGCAGCAAGCACGAAAAACTGTGATCGATAAACTGATCGATAAAAAACTCCTGATGCAGGAAGCAAAAAAATATAATCTCAAGGTGAGTGATGAAGAGGTTGAAAGCGCCCTGCAACGCGTTATTGCCAACAACCAAACTACCATGGAGCAATTCCGGAAGGAAATAAGCACGATGGGCCTGACCGAAAAACAATACCGGGAAAATTTAAGGGACCAAATACTTAACTCGAAACTGATCAACCACGAAGTTCGCTCCAAAGTAGTCATCTCCGAAGACAAGATTATCGACTACTATGACACTCATTTCACCCAACAAGTCGGCGATGGTGAATATTACATCCTGCAGATAGGGTGCGTATGGAACGCCAAAGATCGAAATGGTGCGACACCGACCCAGGCGGAGGCCAAAGCCACGGCTGAAAAAATTCGCGAGCTAGCCCTGAAGGGCAAAGATTTCAAAGATCTGGCAAAACTATATTCCGATCTGCCATCAGGTGCCGATGGCGGCGACCTGGGGATGTTTCAGCAGAGCGAAATGGCCCCGTACATGCTTGCCGCTGTGCAGAATCTTAAATCCGGGGATGTTAGCCAGGTCGTAGAAACCGAGAATAGCTACCAATTTTTCAAACTCCAATCGAGCCTGCAAGGGAAGATTGTAACCAAAGCACCGTACGACTCGGTAAAAGATGAGATTCGTGAAAAGCTTTCCCAGCAGGCCATGGAACTTCGATTCAAAGAATGGTTGAAAGATATCCGCGACAAGGCCTACATCAGAATTCTGTAGAGTGTTATGTAAGGCACGCAGTGCAACGAGTCGCGGACAATCGCTTTACACTTTTCCCCAGTGAAACGGTTCCTTTCCAAGAACAGCGCCTCGCAAGTCAAGTGGACTGTCGAATAAATGTTCATGACCGTTAAAGAAATACAAGCCCCACCTCCTTCCGAACAGCACGCTGCCGGCCTACTGCAGCAGGTACGACTGGAAAAGGCATTAACCCTGGAAGATGTCACCAAGGCGACTCGGGTTTCAACCGCTAACCTGCGTGCCATCGAATCGATGGAGTATGAAAAACTCCCGTCCGACACCTTCGCAAGAGGGCAAATCACCCTTTACGGTAATTACTTAGGCCTTGAAGGCCGAAGAATCGCCGAGCAATTCTTTATTAAACGTGATGGCGGCAAAAGAACAGCGCCTCACCTCAAGAAAAGACTGTCGACCCATTGCCTGACCCCTAAACAACTGGCCGAACCGACCCACATCTCCTCCGCAACCATCGCCGGCCTTCTCCTGCTGTTTATTGTGCTTTCGTTTACCGGTTTCTGCCTGTACACCTCATGGAACCCTTTCGCTTTCCTGACGGATCAGACCAAGAACCTCTCCTCTTCAGTAATCAACACCTTTCATCCGGCTAACCCAGCCACCGCTAACCGGGCAACGCAGAAACCCTTGAGCCTGTCCGCCGTGTTCCTGAAAGATACCCAAGTGCTCATTTCGCTCGATAATAAGGAATCGACCCAAAAGACGTATACCAAAGGAACAAGTGCGCATTGGAAAGCTGAAAAAAAGCTCTACCTGGAATTTCTTCAGCCGGAAAGCGCCGAACTGCAGTTCAATAGTTCGCCCCTGCCTTTTCCCTCACTGGCCGCCAACGGACACTACATTCTCCAAATCCCGACCCCCGCTACGCCATGACCCTCAGCCGTACCTACGGCATCGTCTTGAAAATCGCCGCTTATGGCGAATCGGACAAACTGGTCACCTTGTACAGTTACGACCTTGGCCGCGTCACCGGTATTGCCAAGGGGGCGAAAAGAAGCAGGCAACGGTTTGTTAATAAGCTCGAAGAATTCTCCCTTCTTCAGATTCTGTATCGTCCCCCCCGCGGCCCTGCTGGATTGCTTCTTATCAGTGAAGCGGAATTACTCTGTGCCCACCTGTCGCTGCGAAAAGTTTTCCAGCGATATGTCGCAGCCATGTACATCAGCGAATTACTGTTACGCTTCACCAGAGATAATGATCCCGATCCACGACTCTACTCTTTGTTGCAATGGGCACTCATTTCCTTGGATAAGGCTGATTCCCCCCAAAAAATAGCGGCGCTCTATCACCTGCAGTTGCTCGCCGCCGTAGGTTACCGACCGGAACTGCAGCGGTGCAGCAACTGCAGGCACCCAGTCGGTCCCGGTCGCACCTTTCTGTTTATACCCGGTAGCGGTTCGTTATTGTGCAGTTCCTGTCACCATCAAAAGGGGCCGCATTATAACCGCTTATCGATCCAAGCCCTTAAATTTCTTGCCAGCGCCCAGTTGGTTACTCTTGAGCGGCTCAACCGGTTGCAACTCTCCGGGCAAACGGCAGCCGAGGCCATGGATGCCCTCTACCACTACACCTTTCATCTCCTGCAACAAGACATCCATTCCTGGCAGGCCATGCGCACCCTCAACATTACTCCGACTCGAAAAAGTATCATGAGTTCCTCCCTCAGCCATGAAAGGACCAGTCCGGCGGAGGCCCGCAGCCGCAAATTAGATATTTAATAAAAAATTGAACAGTTTAGTTTTGTCGGTTCTTTTTTACTATTCGTGGAAATGTTTGATATGGCGCTTGACTGTCCTGAGCTTTTCATTTAATCATCGCTCTGCCTGTAGCCGTAAAAACGGATCACGATGGTAGGATGCGCGAACTGATGCAGGACCAAGCGAATTTACCTTATCCTTCTGCACCTCCTGCTTGTTTTCTCCACAGGAAACCTGTTATAAATTTTTGGATTATTTTTTCATTCTTTCGCGTTATCCCCTCTAATTTTTCATCACTATCCTCTGGGGAATATGTTTTCTGCCAGAATGCCGTCGCTGACCATGCTTAACACCCTCAACCTGTCTAGCTGATTATGAACCGTTCCAGCCTTATCATTACCATTATCATGGGATGCCTTGCCGTATTACTCTGGAAAGTCGTCAATGCGCCCAACATGGAGCCCCCTTGGCCATCAAAAATACAGGGATTTTCTTTCTCACCCTTCCGCGAGGGACAATCCCCCAGTAAAAAGATTTACCCATCGGTTGAGGAAATCGACCGAGATCTGGCGGTACTGGCCGGTGATGTCCATGCGGTCAGATCCTACACCGTTGAAGACAACCTCGCCGAGATCCCCCGCCTGGCCGCCGCCAGGGGGCTAAACGTCGTCTTAGGGGCGTGGATTGCCACGGACGAAAAAGAGAATGAGGAACAGGTCGAAAAACTGATCAAAATTTACCGGGAAAATCACCGGAACATCGTTCGGGTCCTGGTCGGCAACGAAGTGCTGCTTCGCGCTGACCAGACCGTTGATCAGGTGATTCATTATATTGATACCGCCAAAAAATCCATCTGGCAAAAAGTCAGTATCGCCGAACCCTGGCACGTCTGGCTGCAGAACCCGAAACTGGTTGAACATGTCGATTTTATAGCTGTCCACCTGCTGCCCTACTGGGAAGGAATCCCTATCGATGAGGCCGTGGATTATTGCGTGATGCGCTATAACGAGTTGCGCAAGGCCTATCCCGATAAAGAGATCATTATCGCAGAGATTGGATGGCCCAGCGCCGGACGAATCCGTCAAGGCGCCGTTCCCAGCCCGACCAATCAAGCCAAATTTCTGCGGCGTTTTCTCGATGTCGCTGAAAAAAACAATTACACCTATTACATCATGGAAGCCTTTGACCAGATCTGGAAAAAGGATCTTGAAGGGGAAGCGGGCAGCCAATGGGGTGTCTACAATGATGAACGGCAACCTAAATTTGAATTCACCCAACCGGTTATCAGGATTCCCCAGTGGCGGGAGCTGGCCGCCATCAGTATCGCTTTGGCTGTCCTGATCCTGCTCCTGTTATTCAGAGACAGCAAAGGACTGCTGGATCGCGGCCGCGGTTTTCTTGCTATTGTTGCCTACGCCATCACCACCTTTGCCGTATGGGTGGTCTATGATTTCCAGTCCCAGTACATGACGGCCTCATCCTTGCTGGTCGGCATTGTCCTGCTCATTGCCGCCACCGGCGCGATCCTCGTTATCCTGGCAGAGGCGCACGAATGGGCGGAATCGCTGTGGACCCACAAATGGCGGCGCCTTCCCCAACAGGTTGAAGCCGTTGCCGATGACGATCTACCGATGGTGTCGATCCATGTCCCAGCCTATAACGAACCACCGGACATGATGATCCAGACAATCAATGCCTTGGCGGAATTGGATTACCCGCGGTTTGAAGTTCTGGTCATCGATAACAACACCAAAGACCCGGCGGTCTGGGAACCGGTGGCAGCGCATTGCCAGACCATGGGCCCGCGTTTTCGATTTTTCCATGTGGCCCCGCTCGCCGGTTTCAAAGCAGGCGCCCTCAACTATGCTCTTCGAGAAACAGCTCCAGAGGCGGAAGTGGTGGCGGTCATAGACAGTGATTATCTGGTGGAACCCAATTGGCTCCGGGCCTTAACACCTAACTTCGCCGATGAGAACATGGCCATCGTCCAAGCCCCTCAGGATTACAGAGACGCCGACGAAAACACCTTCAAAGCCATGTGCATGGCCGAGTATCGCGGATTTTTCCAGATCGGCATGGTGACCCGCAATGAACGCAATGCCATCATTCAACACGGCACCATGACCATGGTGCGACGCAAAGTGCTCGATGAGGTGGGGGGCTGGGCGGAATGGTGCATAACCGAAGACGCGGAACTGGGGTTGCGAATCTTCGAAAAAGGCTACGCGGCCTGCTATGTGCCGCACAGTTACGGCAAAGGCCTGATGCCCGACACCTTCCTCGACTATAAGAAGCAGCGCTTCCGCTGGGCCTATGGCTCCGTGCTCATCCTCCGCCATCATATGATGGCGATGTTCGGCCTGGCCAAGACCAAACTGACCCGAGGTCAGCGCTACCATTTTCTTGCCGGTTGGCTCCCCTGGTTCGCCGATGGCATCAACATGCTGTTTAACATCTTAGCCTTGGGCTGGTCCTGGGGCATGATGATTTTCCCGGAATATTTATCGCCGCCGCATATTGTCTTTGCCGGTCTCCCGATAGCTCTATTCTTTTTCAAAAGCTTAAAGATGTATTTTCTCTACCGCCGCAGACTGGACGCTACTCGCCGCCAAAGCCTTGCCGCCGGTCTGGCGGGCCTGGCCCTGTCGCACACCATCGCCAGAGCCATGCTCACAGGGTTCCTCACGCGCCGTATCGGCTTTTTCCGTACCCCCAAAAAGGCGCAGGCCAATGCCTTTTTTAAGGCGCTGGGGGATGCCCGCGAAGAACTGCTATTCGCCCTGGCGCTTATCCTGGCGATTATCGGGGTATTAATGCGGGAAGACGGCGACATGCTCGACGTACGCATATGGACGCTGGTGCTGGCTATCCAGGCTATTCCCTACAGCGCAGCGGTCATAATCTCTTTAATCAGTGGTCTGCCGAAGTTACCGGCAAAACTGGTTGGAGTTATGGCCCCGCTGCAGGGGGTAAAAAACGATTAACTGGACCGGATCAGTTCGAGGAGTTCTTCGGTACTGATCCGGGTACTGACATCGGCGCCTTCCAGCAGAGAGTTGGCCAAATCACGTTTCTCCTGATGCAACCGGACAATCTTCTCTTCAATGGTATGGGCTGTGACCAGACGGTAAACGGTGACCGGTCGTTTTTGACCTATGCGATGCGCCCGGTCAGCGGCCTGATCCTCAACCGCAGGATTCCACCAGGGATCCATATGGATGACGTAATCGGCAGCGGTCAAGTTCAGCCCCAAACCGCCGGCCTTCAGGCTGATCAGGAAAAGATCGCCCTCGCCGGCCTGAAAACTCTCGACTTGCTGCTGCCGCTCTTTTGCCGGGGTAGTGCCGTCAAGGTATTTATAGTATATGCCCTGTTCATCGAGGTAAGCCCGAATCAGGGCAAGGTGCCCGGTGAACTGGCTAAAAACCAGCGCCTTATGCCCCCCTCCTAGTAACTCCTCCACCACTTCGGCAAATACCTGCAATTTAGTTGAGGGGATAGTAACCTGCTCATCTATGAGCTTCGGATGACAGCAGGCACGGCGCAACCGCATGATTTCCGCCAGAATCCGCAGATGCCGTCCGGTCTTTTCGCTACTCCCTTCGATATTCTCGATGGCCTGCTGTCGCAGCGCCTCGTAAAATTGCAACTCCTCCGGCGCCATCTCCACCCGCAGGGTTATCTCGGTCCGAGGCGGCAACTCTTCCAGGACCTGTGATTTGATCCGTCGCAGCATAAAAGGCCTGATCAATTTTTTCAGAGTCCTTCGGGCCTCTCGATCGTGATATTTCTCAATGGGAATCCCAAAGCGCCGGTTAAACTGCTTGTAGGTTCCCAGGAGGCCTGGGTTAGTGAACGCAAAGAGATTCCAGAGCTCTCCTAGATGATTTTCAATCGGGGTGCCGGTGGTGATCAGCCGAAAACTCGCATCCAAACGCATGGCAGCCTTAGAACGCTTGGTCGCTGCGTTTTTGATGGCCTGGGCCTCGTCGAGCACAATCGATTGCCAGTGGACCTGTGACAGCAACTCGATTTCTTGCTGCAAAAGGGTGTAACTGGTAACCAGCATGTCAAACTTGCCCAGGGAGGCAATCACTTCGTCCCTATTCAGTTCGGAAAACATGTGGAAATTAAGAGTCGGGGCAAACCGGTTAACCTCCGTCTCCCAGTTCATGCACACCGACGTGGGGGCGACCACCAAAGTCGGTCCCAGATGCCCCCGACTCAGGATAACTGCAATCGCCTGCAAGGTCTTGCCCAAGCCCATATCATCGGCCAGACAGGCCCCCACCCCCAGATGGGCCAACCGACTCATCCAGACAAACCCCTCTTTCTGATAATCGCGCAGTTCAGCTTTCAGGGTCGAGGGTACCTTGGGGGTCAGATCCTGGGCCTCGGAAATCGACTGCAACCGCTGCCGCCACCCTTTATCCGCAGTGGTCTGGGCTTGATGAGTCAGTTCTTCCAGGGCAATGGCGGCCAGAGGATGAATCTTGACCTCGGTCTCGTTACCCGGTTGATTGTTGCCATACAGGATGAGTTCTTCCAACCGGTTGCGAAATTCCTGGGTTAAGGCGAGAAACTGCCCTTCCCCCATCGGGATAAAGCGGCTTCTGGTTTCCCGGACCTTGTCCAGTAAGGTTTTGAGTTCCATAACCTCATCCTGGTCGATTTCCAGTTGGCCCGACAGGGTAAACCAATCCTGTTGGCTGGTGCGGATATTGAGATTGAGTTGATTGACGCCAGCCTGCCGGCGTACCGCCAATTTCTCTCCCTCCGGCCATTCGAGAATTACCCGCTCTTTGATTTCCTCGATCTCCAGCAGGACCTGCAGGCACTCTTCGGGATCGAGCAAGTGCCATTCCCGTTTATTTTCCTGCTCAAAATCAATGGCAAGGTCGAGCATGGGGCAGCTTTCTTCGATCTCTCTGGCTTTTTCCTCTTCCAGGCGCAAATTGCGCTTGGTCCGCAACCGTTTGCCGTCAATCTCGGCCATGAGATTGGCCACCCCGACGCCGGGTTTGAGATAGGGACCGCCACCGGTAAAGGGACGGACGAACAACTCAATCCGAAATCCGCTGCCATAGGGAATGATATGGATATAGATGGTAGGATCGCTTTCGACAAGGTCGGCGGGCACACCTTCGCTGGGAACCTCAATAGCTGAGTGTACCGTCATGAAGGAGGCGATGTTGCCGATGGCGTCAAGCACTTGACGACTTGCGGCCAAGGGCACATGCAGGCCGTCACGGCCGGTGATTTCGGCGACCTTCCGGTGTTCATCGCTGATCTGGATAATGCGGAAGCGGGTGGGGGTTTCCGGCCAGACCGCGATGGGCTGTTCGCCGATATCCTGGTAAAAATGGATAAAAAGCGTATCGCCTTGGCGCTCAACTACCAACTCCGGTTCCCCGGCGACAATTTCGACCGGCGTCTGCGGGGATAGTCTGAGAAACACCAGGGGGTGTCCTACCAAGAAGGGCAGCGCTTTGCCGAGATCAAAAACATACCCCCCATTTTTAACGCCCCCTCCCTCGACCTGATACAGGGCTGTACAGACCTGCCGATCCTGACTGGTCAGATAATCGAGTTCTTTGGTCAGAAGTCGATTGTAGGCAAGGGTCCGCCCTTTGGTCCAATTGCCTCCTGCAGCCTTTTTCTGTTCTTTGGCAATCAACTCCAGCGTGCCATCAACGTATTCGACCAACCAGCAAAGCCGGGTCGATCGCTCCGGTTCCCTGATCCGACTGGTTACTTCGATCAGGTTTTGCAGGCTCTGTTTCCAGGAGGCATGAGGGGAGATGATATGAGTAAGAAACCTACAATTCAACTGTGCCGACAGTTCCTGCGCTGTTGCTTTCATTGCCACTTGGCTACTGTCAAGGGTGGCCAGCAGTTCGGCTGATTCCATCGCGACCCACAGAAAATTATTATCCTGGGCCTGTCGATGCAGTTTCTGTAAGATATTCTGAAAATTCGGGGGGATTTCGACCCCTATCCAGTGCAGAGAGAGGATGGCCACTAGGGATGTCAGGCTCCGTTCATCGGCTACCAGATCTTCGGTCAGCGCCAACATGTCGGGCATGAGGTCACCGGGTGAACAGATTACCGCATCAAGGAAACGAAAAGGCACCTCCTCGGGACAAGCATTACAACGCTTGAGCACTGTGGCGACAGCCTGACGCGCCCGATCGCGATCCCCCTCCATATCTCTGGCCAGTAGGGAAAAAATGCAGAACAATCCTGTAATTCCGAGAAAAAAAGAGGGCTCGGCTCCTGCATATAACTGCAACTGCTTAAGGTCTTCGGCAAATAGACGCAAGGCCTCCTCGGTATCTCCACTTAGAAACGCCGCGGAACCGGCAAAACCCGAGCCTAAAAACGAATCGTGATGCTGGTGAAGGAGACGGCGCAAATCATCCAGACGACCTTGCAGCAGATAACAGCTGGCCAGTAATCGGCGAAAGGGCACACGTTCATCCGCAGCCACGGTCTGGGATTGTTCATCCTCGAGATATGTGAGAATATTGGGGAAATGACGCAACCTTTCCAAGGAATACCGGACCACCAGATCCAAGAGAAAAAATTGCAGCGAACCGGGCAGTTCACCAAACCAAACCGGGTCAAAAGCATGCGCGGCCACCAAAACAGCCGGTGGATCGGTATCAAGATACCGGTGACATCCTCCTTCAATGAAAACCGAGGCTTCGTCGAGTTTATCAAAATCCTGGCTATACAGACCGATACGAAATTGCCGCATCGCCCGCCAGCAGCGGGTGGGCCATTTTCCGTGGGTATAATCGACCGGAGCCGTTTTTTCGACAAAGGTGGACAGTAAGGCAAAACGATGACCGGCAACAGCCTGCCGGGTCAGTAATTCAGCCAGTACCGGAGGACATTGATTTTTTCCGTTTAAAAATCCTTTTCGCCGAAGGCGGGAAAGCATCTCACCGATCTCTTCGGCATTCGGACGCCGATCCTCGAACAGCGTGGGATCCAGAGAGGCAACGCATCTCGCAAGAAATCCGGCGGAGACCGGCTCGTAAATAATGGAGATCAACTGCAGCAGCAGTTGTTCTGCTGCGCTCAGGGTAGAGACAGCCAGGAGATCACCGGAAGCCCGGGATACAGCAGCCAAAGATGAGGGTGGGGGAACTTCCTTGATTTCTTTCAAAATATTTTTTGTTTCCTGCAGTTACGCTTGTTGTCCATGGGTAACAGACAGGGGAGACCATGGAGTGGCTTATGGGGGTGGTGTTCCATTGTACATACCGATTACACCAACTCTACAAGCACTGATGATCTGGATATATTTCAGGATAAATTTACGATTCGCCGACGCTTTGATTGCGGTGCGACACCGCAAGATCCTATTCGCCGCTGTTACTGCAACATTTTGACATTCGTCCAAATTTTCGCTTGTTTCCTCAATTGATCCAGCCAGTCAGCCATCAGTTTATTTTTATGGGCGGCAAGTAACTGCTGTTCGAGGTTCCGGCGCTTGATTTCATCCATCCCCTCTTGAGCCGGACGGGAATCCACAATTTGATAGATATAAAATTCGTTATCCATCGCGAAGGCCTTCTCTGGGTATGCCTCCTTACCGACTTGGGAATAAGCATTTTGCCGAATCTGATCGGGAAGGGCACCCGAGGGACCCTGCCTTTTTATATATGCAGTTTCCTTTTTCTCCTGCCCCGCCGGCCAACTCTGCTGTTCCTTAACTTTTTTCAGCAAATCTTCAGCAGCAAGACGAGCCAGCTCAACACTTTTCTCTTTCTTAAAATCAGTAACAACCTGTTCGCGAACCGCGGACAGTTCGGGCACCACCGCCACCTTAATATCATCAACAAAAATAATGGCATAGCCATTTTCGGTTTCGACAATGGAACTCAGTTCACCCTTCCGCAACCCAAAAGCCGCCTGCAAAAAAGCATCGTTCCGAACCACACTGTCCTGCGGCGGGTTGATTTGCGCAAAAAAATCGGTCCGTTTTACAATGGACCCACTTTTTTCACTGTACTTGGCCAGGCTGCCAGCCTTGATGATATCTTCATAGGCGGTCGACACCTTTTTAAAGGTAATCGCTTTGACCGCCTGCTGCTCAAGCTCTTTGCGGATCGAAGCTCTGACCTCGCCAAAAGATTGCATCTTTTCCGGAATTACATCCTCGAGCTTAATAATATGGTACCCAAAAGAGGTCTCAACCAGCCCGCTAACCTCTCCTTTTTTCAAGTTGAAAACGGTTTCTTCAAAGGCCTGCACCATTTTTCCTCGACTGAAAAACCCAAGATCGCCGCCATTGTTTTTGGTCGAATCTTCAGAAAATTGACGGGCAAGTTGAGCGAAATCGCCTCCTTTTCTGATTTGATTCAGCACATTTTCCGCTTCGCTCTTTTTGGCAGCCCTAAGTTCCGGGCCTTCTTCGGTTGCCGCCTTAATCAGAATGTGCCGAGCCCGTCGCTGTTCAGGTGTGTTATATCTGCTTGCATTCTCTTGATAGTATTGCTGTATGGCCTCATCACCGATTGCCACCTGCTTCAAATCATCGTCGTAATTGAAAAAGAGATATTGCAGTTTGCTTTGGGGCGGGAATTTATAGTTCTGGTTTCTGGTTGCATACCAGGCTTGTAATCCTTCTTCATCCACCTTGACCTGGGGTAAATAGTCCGCACTCTTGAATACAGCCCAGGCCAGTTTAATTTCCAGATCAATGTAATCGACCCAATCCCGAACCTCTTTCTCAGAAATTTTGGCGAAAGACCCCAGGAGGTTAATCACCCGATTAACCAGCAGATCATTCTTAATGCCGGTTTCAAAGGCCGTGGGCGACAATCGGTTACGTTCGAGTATTGCTTTATATTGCGCAAGATCAAACCGACCACCGGTTTTAAAAACTTCCATCTCTTGGATTTTTCTCTGGGTCGCCTCGTTACTGATCACCACACCTATTTTCTCGGCGCCCTGACGCAACAACTCTGACTGAATGAGCTGATTGAGTACTTGTTCCTTCAAGCCGATGCTTTCCAGAAACCCCTGCGGCATCTGCCCCCCAAGCTGTTGCTTGTAGGTTTCCACTGCCTGCTCGTAATTTTTCTGAAAGTCGCGGTAAGAAATTTCCTTACCGTTGACGACGGCCAATGCATTGGGGTTATTATTGAGATTGGAACCGACACCCCAGAAAACGAAAACAACGGCGATCACAACAACGATCACCTGAATAATGATTGACTGGGCGTTTTTCCTTAAAATATTCAGCATGATACACCTTGTCCTCGGTCCAATATTAACAGAACGCCGCTTCACTTGAAGCGAGCATTATGTTCAATTTCTCAGCAAGTTACCAGTGAAAAATGCATAACGACCCTGGCAATTAACGCTTAATGCTTCATTTAAAAAAATCAGGGTGTTTGCTTGACAAAGCCCACCCCCTATAGTAAGAATCTGATGATTTTTTAAATTAGGATTTCATTTACTCATCCATAATTAACAATTTGGCCAAGGAGGAACACATGGCAACTATCGAGCACAAAGGAAAAAACTACGAGGTGGACGAAGACGGATTCCTGCTGAAAGGTGCGGAAGAGTGGGACGAAAACTGGGTTGACTACGTAAAAAGCGTAGAAGGCATCGTAGACATCACCGATGAGCATCAGAAAGTTATCGATGCTCTTCAGGAGTACTACAAGAAAAACGGTATCGCCCCTATGGTCCGTATCCTTTCTAAGACCACCGGTTTCCCTCTGAAACGCATCTACGAGCTGTTCCCCTCAGGACCTGGTAAAGGCGCCTGTAAGATGGCTGGATTACCGAAACCGACCGGTTGTGTCTGATCTACCGCTTTAAGCTATCATTGTAAAAAAAGGCTGCCCCTCAAGGCAGCCTTTTTTTTAACTTTCCCCTGCATCAATCAGGCCCGACGGCTTGCCCGCCGCCAGAGCCGACACACAGTCCCTCGTTAGAAGGACATCTCCAGAAAATGCGCGTGGAATCGAGTCATATCCGCGCCACATTTGCCACAGATAAATTTCACCTCCCCAAAAATTTCAGTGGTATTCTCTTCAGGCGTAAAAGAGCCGTCAATATTTTGCAGATAATGGGTCGTGACCAGAACATTTTCAGCAATTTCAACAAAATTTGAATTGTTACCGCACTGTTGACAGACAATGCGTCCGGCCGGTTCACCGGAAGGAATTTGGACTTTCTTCATAGACGTATCTGCTAGCGTTCACGCTTGTGAGTTGAGGTTGAGTACTGCCTTCCCACCAGGAATGCAGTAAAGATCTGCAGCATCACCGAATCTCAGGAGAGATACCGGATAAAAAAAGGACTGGTCTCGCCTTCTGGAGGAAGTTCATTATACTCGACCCGAGTTACATGGGAATAGGGTGAACCAATGGCAAGCCAAGAAAGAAGCGCCTCCGTTTGGGTAGCAGAACCTTCGAACATCACTTGGACTGTGCCGTCAGGAAGATTCCCGACCCAACCCGAAAGGCCAAGCCGTGACGCCTCTCGCCGGGTATACTCACGAAAGGCAACTCCCTGCACCCTGCCGTGCACCATGGCCTGGATACGTTTTCGATCCATTACGATTGCACCTTGGCAAGCAAAGCCAGGAAATCCTCTTCCGAAAAAATGGGCAGGCCCTGTTCTTCAGCTTTCTTTTTCTTGCTGCCTGCCTTTTCCCCCGCGACCACATCCGTAACCCGATGGCTGATACTGGAGGCGACCTGACCGCCCAGCGCCTTCACCATTTGCTTAGCCTCTTCTCGGGACAATACGGCCAAAGTACCGGTAAACAGAAAAATCCTGCCGGCAAGGGGCTGCGTGTTAACCAACACAGGTTGGATATTGAACCCGGCCTGCAAGAGTTGCCCAACCATCTGCTGGATGGCGGGATCCGAAAAATAGGCGACCAGCGTGACCGCCGTCTGTTCGCCGACTCCTTCTATCTGCAGCAGTTTCTCTTTATCAGCGGCCATAAGCTGAGCCAGATCGGTAAAATGTTCGGCCAGCAACTCCGCGGTGACCTCGCCCACGTGACGAATCCCCAAGGCACCGATAAACTGGGCCAACGACATGGTTTTTCGTTGTTCAATGGCCTCGATGATATTGCGGGCGGACTTATCACCCCAACCGTCTAGACCAGCCAGTTTTTCCGCGTCGAGCCGGAAGAAATCAGGGATGTCGCGGACTAATCCCTCACGAATCAACTGTTCAACATTCTTTTTCCCCAGCCCTTCCAGATCCAACCCTTTTTTTCCGGCAAAATAGATCAGTTTCTGCAGATGCTGTGCCGGGCAATAAGGATTAACGCACCGGATAGCCGCTTCTCCTTCGCTACGCACCAACCGCTCACCGCACTCCGGACAGTTCGACGGAAAAACAATCCGCTGTTCCAGGCCATTGCGATGTTCCGGGATTGATTTGATGATCTCGGGAATAACATCACCGGCACGCTGGACCAAAACTTTGTCAAACAGGTGCAAATCCTTTTTAGCGATTTCGTCCTGATTATGAAGCGTTGCCCGCCGAACTACCACCCCATTGACCTCAACCGGCTTGAGGATGGCCACCGGCGTCACTACCCCGGTCCTACCCACCTGAAATTCGACAGCCTCAAGCACCGTAGTCGCCTGGATAGCCGGGAATTTCCAGGCAATGGCCCAACGCGGTGCCCTGGCGGTGGCTCCTAGACGCTGCTGTAGAGACAGCTCATCGACCTTTACCACCATGCCGTCGATTTCATAATCGAGTGTATGCCGGATAACCAAGAGGTGCTGATACTGTGCCTCCACCTCTTGCGAAGTGGCACAAACTTTAATCAACGGATTGACCGGGAACCCAAGTCTCGCAAGCCCATGGAAAATCTCATCCTGGCTGAGATATGGAACGACCTCGGCATTTCCTAGGCCGTAGACAAAGAAATCAAGCGGCCGCTGGGCCGTGACCCGCGGGTCCAGTTGACGGATCGATCCGGCGGCGGCATTCCTGGGATTAGCAAACGGTGCCGCCCCATCCTCAAGACGTTGTCGGTTGAGGAGGTGAAATCCTTTCTTGGACAGGAACACCTCGCCCCGCACGTTTAATTCTTCAGGGACCGCGATTTCATCATGGCCCTGAAGACGCAAGGGGATCGATTGGACCGTCTTGAGTTGTGCCGTAATGTTTTCGCCGGCAAGCCCATCCCCCCGGGTTGAACCAACAATCAGCACCCCCTGTCGATACAACAATTCAACCGCTAGGCCGTCCAACTTTGGTTCGGTAATAAAACGAAGGGGCTGCTCAGTCTTGAGAAACCGCTGCACCTTCTCCTCAAATGCGGAGAACTCGGCAGCCGAAAAAATATTCTCAAGGCTGAGCATGGGAGAACCGTGCGCTACGGTCGCAAAGGCCTGCAAGGCCTCGCCACCGACCCGATGACTCGGTGAATCCTCGGTAATCAGTGCAGGGTGCTCCGCCTCAAGGGTCAGCAATTCCCGGAACAGAGCATCATACTCACCGTCTGAAATGACCGGGTCGTCCAGCACGTAATAACGGTGCGCATGTAACCGAATTTGTGCCCGCAACTCGTTCAGGCGGTCTGCCACCCCTTGCTCCATTGTGCTACATATCCTCGAGCAACACACCACCCTTGGCGATATTCTCCCGAATCTCCTCATCAATAAAGATAAGAATCGACTCTTTCGGCTTACCTGCCGCCTTGGAAATCACATCGGTAACCCCTTGAGCAATCTCCTCTTTCTGTTTTTTGGTCAATTTTCCCGCAACCCGGATGCTGACATAGGGCATACTCCCACCTCCTTTTATTGTTGTTTTACTGGAAACCTTCCGCAAGAGCGGACCAACAGCACCTTTAATTACCACTTAAAATTCCTGATGAAGGTGAGCGGAGCGGCTCTTTACAGAGACAAAAACAAGCATGTTGCCTCGCGCACCTTTTTGCAAGACAAACACCTTCAACCTAGGTAAAACATATCAGAATTTTTCCTGTAAGTCGATCAGGTTTACACGGATGCCAGTCAGAGATCTTACTTGAATAAGGGGGGAGCCAACATGCATATCATCGTTACCGGTGGCGCCGGCTACATCGGCAGCCACACCTGCCTGGAACTGTTGAACGCCGGTTATCAGGTTTCGGTTATCGATAACCTCTGTAATTCAAGCCGAGAATCGATTAAACGGGTGGAAAGAATCACCGGCAAATCCATCGCCTTCTTCGAGGTCGATCTACTTGATAAAAACCGTTTGCACGAGGTATTTGCTCAAACCCCGGATGCGCAGGCAGTGATTCATTTCGCCGGGCTTAAGGCGGTCGGTGAATCCGTTCAGCGCCCGCTGCTTTACTATCAGAACAATTTGACAGCAACCCTGAATCTCTGCCAGGTCATGCAGGAACGGGGGCTTAAAAATATCGTCTTTTCCTCATCGGCCACGGTCTATGGCGATCCAGCCTCTGTGCCCATCCGAGAAGATTTCCCTCTCTCCTGCACCAACCCGTACGGTCGCACCAAACTAATATCCGAAGAGATTCTGCGCGATCTGTACCTTGCCGATCCCCAATGGAATGTCATTTTACTTCGCTATTTCAATCCGGTTGGCGCCCATAAAAGCGGGCTTATTGGCGAGGACCCCAACGGCATACCCAACAACTTGGTTCCATACATCGCACAGGTAGCGATCGGAAAACTACAGAAACTATCGGTTTACGGCAATGATTACCCCACCGACGACGGCACCGGCGTACGCGACTACATCCATGTCGTTGACCTAGCCATTGGCCATCTGCGGGCTTTGGAAAAACTTACAGAAAAACCTGGTGCGGTGACCTATAACCTCGGTACGGGCCGAGGATACTCGGTTCTTGAAATGATCGGGGCTTTTGCCCAGGCCAGCGGCAAACAGATTCCCTACCGCATAATCGGCCGTCGGCCCGGTGATATAGCCCGATGCTTTGCCGACCCCACCCTTGCCAAAACTGAACTTGGATGGACAGCTCGGTTCGGCATTCAAAAAATGTGCGAGGATACCTGGCACTGGCAAGTAACCAACCCGCAGGGATACAAATAAACACAGCCTCCAAGTCCTGCCGTCTGGCGGGCGTATCGGGATCGTGCAACCTAGCAGCGATCCCCAATCTGAACCTGCTTTTTTTCTACCCCTGGCAGGCACAGCTGTGTTACAAAAAGTCGTACACCTTGCGGCGTTATTATTGGTTGTGTTGAGGCCTAACGGCTCTACCGTTAGTTTAATAATAGTCAGTTGGACACGGTTCACTTATATCTCGATGGCCGATGACACCCTATATTCCACCGGCATGGTCGAAGAAGACTTCTCCTTTAACGATCGGGTAGCCGAAGTATTCGACGACATGCTCGACCGGTCCATCCCCTATTATCGTACGGTTATCGAAGGGATGGCCCAGTTACTTGCCTGCCGGTTAGCAACTGGGGCGACCCTTTATGACCTGGGCTGTTCTACCGGCACAACCCTGCTGGAACTGTCCAGACGGCTACCCGCCATGAATTTTCATTATATCGGGATCGACAATGCCCCTGCCATGTTGGACAAAGCCCGAAGAAAAAGCGCCATGTACAGTAAAACAGCAATCCTCGAGTTTCGGCAGGACGACATCACCCGTTGCGCTCTACCAGCGGCCAGTGGGATTATCTGTAACTATACCCTCCAGTTTCTGCGCCCCTTGACCCGGCAGGCCTTTGTCAGGCGACTCTATGAGGCGCTTCCCCCAGGAGGGATTTTATTTCTCAGTGAAAAAACTATCTCTCACGCTGGCCGGCTCAATCGTGATTTCATTGAAATTTATCATAGCTTTAAAAAACAACAGGGCTATTCGGAACTTGAAATAGCCGCCAAGCGCGAAGCCCTGGAAAACGTTCTGATCCCGTTTTCCCTCCAGGAAAACATTGCCCTGCTACAGGGAGCTGGCTTTGACGAGATTGAGACCTTCTTCAAGTGGTTCAACTTTACCGCCCTCATCGCCTTGAAACGGCCATAATATGGATCTACTCCAGCGATTTCCCCAAGCCGACCTCGACCGGCTCCGTCGTCTCCTCGAAGAAAAAGCCGCCTGGATCAATCAAGATAAAACCGGATTTCTCCGCTATCGCCTCCCCATGCAATCAGTGCAACACCTGCGGGCCTCATCCTGTGATTTTTCCGGCGACGTGGTCCGCATCGGTACGATTGAGGACTTGACGCCCATTGAGCATCAGTTGGTTGATACCGTGCTCCGGGGTTTTATGCCGTGGCGCAAAGGGCCATTTTCGATTTTTGGGATCGACATTGATGCCGAATGGCGAAGCGAACGAAAATGGAACCGTATCGTAACCGAACTGCCCGACCTCTCCGATAAGATTATCGCCGATATCGGCTGCAATAACGGCTATTACATGTTTCGCATGGCCGGATTTCAGCCTAAATTGGTCCTGGGCTTCGAGCCCTATATCCAGCATCACTTTACCTTCAACACCCTCAATGCTTTTGCCGGTCAATCTCGACTTCAAACAGAATTGCTCGGCATTGAACATCTCGACCTGTTCCCTGAATGTTTCGATGTAATTTTCTGCCTCGGCATCCTTTATCACCGCCCGTCACCGATAGAATCCCTGCGTGACCTGTTTGGTGCCCTAAAGCCCGGTGGAACGCTGATCGTGGAGTCCCAGAGTATCCCCGGGGACGAATCCATGGCCCTCTTCCCTGAAAACACCTACGCCAAAGTCCCTGGGACTTGGTTTGTTCCCACCGCCACCTGCTTGCACAACTGGATGACAAGAACAGGCTTTCAGCAGGTACGACTATTCTGTGATCACGCCATGAGCAGTGAGGAACAGCGACAAACCTCATGGATGACTTTTGAATCATACCAAGATTTTATTGACAAGCACGACCCGGCGCGTACTATAGAGGGATATCCTGCGCCCCGCCGGGTATTCTTTAAAGCAACAAAATAACTGTTCAGACGTTTTTCTTATTTCGAACAGTGTCTCCGGCTGATAACAACAGCCTTACAATCGTATAACGAAAAACCAAGGTGAGTTGATGATGAATGCAAATGATTGCACGTTGTACCACGGTGGCCTGAAAGGAGCAGAATCTGCTTTTGGCGAGAATTCCGAAAAATACGGCATGAATGAGGTGATTTTTACTTTTGAAGGCCATCGCCTCAACCGCGATCGCAATTCGGTTATGCTGAGCGAGGACGAGTTACTCCGGGGGGATATCAGCATGGAAATCGCTTCTCGCATGATGAACCGAACCTACTATGAAACCGAAAAAATCCGACGGGTTCTGCAAACGATCTTTCATATGGTCAACAAAGGCCATCAGATATTTGTGATCGGCTCTATCCTGGAGGACAACTCAGTCAAAGGGGGCACCGGCTGGGCTGTGGAATTGGCAAAATTGTTCAATCGCCCACTCCATGTCTATGACCAGACCCGCACCCAGTGGTTTACCTGGAAGGATGGGACTTGGGCGGAAGATACCCCAAAAATCAGTTACAACACTTTCGTCGGTTCAGGAACCCGATACCTCAGCGATGCCGGTATCGCCGCGATTGCGCAACTTTTTGCCGACAGTTTTGAAAAATAGACCTTAAAAAACTTTGCACATTCCCCTTGTGTAAAATCACACTAAAGCGATCATAACATTACGATTTGAATAATTCTCTCTGTTACTGTCACCGTAATGTTATGATTGTTTTACGGCCGCTCTCTGTATCCTGGCAGGGCCGGGCTCCTAATCCCTTGTTCCCCGTTCCAGCAAACCATCCAACCCTCACGGTTGCCGGTTGATATTTGCCGATCACCGCGGTGGCTGAAAAAAGCGATCATCCTTAATCCATCCAATGGGTTATTTGCCGATACAGAACCGGCTGAAAACGGCATCCAGGACCTCGTCCGGGGTTGTCAATCCGGTAATATCGCCTAAATAATCAAGCGCTGATTGCAGTTCCACTGCCAACAAGTCGAACGGTGCCCCTGCCAGCATCGTCTGCTCAAACTTCAGACAAGCGGCCAAGGTTTTATTCAAAACGGAGCGATGCCTTGCATTGGGCGCACAGGTCATCTGCTCGCAAAGGGCACCATTATCGCCGATGACCGCTTGATAAAGGGCATCCTGGAGATCTTCAAGCCCAAGATGCTGCTTTGCTGAGATTGCAAGGGTCTTGTTATAAGGAAATTCCTCGTACAGTTGTTGCAATGCTTCCTGGGATACCAAATCCCGCTTATTGATGACGATCAGATGCTTCTTGTCTTGCAGTGTTACATACAACTCGCGGTCACTGGTCCCCATCCCGCTCAGTGCATCCACCAGAAACAAGACCACATCAGCATCCCGCAACTTTAGCCGTGCCCTTTCGATCCCAAGAGCTTCCACAGGATCTTCATGCATTCTTATCCCGGCAGTGTCGATGAGATGTACCGGAATGCCGCGTATGGCAATCTGCTCCTCTATAGTATCCCGCGTCGTTCCCGGGGTGGGCGTTACCAAGGCCCTTTCCTCTTGCAGCAGGGCATTGAGCAGGCTCGACTTGCCTACATTCGGCCGACCTGCGATGACAACCTTGACCCCTTCTCGGACTATCTTACCCTGCTCGGACAGGGTAACGAGTTGCTCCAAGGGGGAGATGATCTTCGAGCGCAATGGCACTGCCATCTGACCGGTATTAAAAATTTCGACATCATCATCAGGGAAATCAATCGCCACTTCCAGCAAGGCCAGGATAGCAATTATTTCCCCACGAATCCCTTCCAGGATTTGGAAGAGATCACCCCGCATCTGATTAGCTGCAAGTTGGGCACCTTTAGCGGTTTGGGCCTGCAACAGATCAAGTACCGCCTCGGCTTGGGTCAGGTCTATCCGACCGGCTAGAAAAGCCCGTTTGGTAAATTCTCCGTTTTCAGCAGGACGCGCTCCACGCTCAAAAAGGTTCCTTAGGATTTCCTGAAGTACGAGGTAGGACCCGTGGCAATGAAGCTCAACCACATCTTCACGGGTATAGGTAGCGGGCGCCCGCATGTAGACCGCCAAAGCTTCGTCCAGGACTTGACCGTCAAGGCTAATTACCGTGCCGTAATAGAGCTTGTGACTTGAAAAATGGGAATGGGCTTTATGGGGGACAAACAATTGGTGCAAGAAAGGAAGGGCATCAGGACCTGAAATCCGAATAATGCCGATCCCCCCAATGCCGGGAGCTGTGGCGATGGCAGCTATAGTATCAGTCGCCGGATGGACGGCCACCTGATCCTCCTCGCCGTTTTTTGGAAACGGGACGCCGGCCTTTGCCAGGCTTATAAATCAATACTTTCTTAAACAACCCTTCACCCACCGATCGACTGCGCACGCCTTTGTCATCCTGCAAAGCCATATGCACCACTCGACGCTCCGACGGGTTGAGCGCAGCGATCGCCTGGGTTTTGCCATCCTCTTTGACCAAGGCAGCCAATTCAACCGCCCGTATCTTAAGTTCCTCGGCTCTTCGCTCCCGGAAATCGCCGGCATTTAAGGCCAGCATAATTTTATCAGGCAGTAGGCGACTGACCATTTTACGAAGCAAATATTGCAAACTGTCGAGGGTTCTACCTTCCGGGCCGACGATATGCGTCTCATGCGGCCCGGAAATATTACATAACACGGTATTTTGCTCAAAGATAACATGGACCTCGGAGGACAACCCCATCAGAGAGAGCAACTTGTGCAAATCCTCCTGAATCAGAGCTAAACTTTCTTCAGAAGGTGGTTCCAATGGCACCTCCTCTTCAAAATCTTCGGGCTCAGCTTCTTGCTCTTCAAGAACCGGTTCATTTTTTTCACGGCGTTTCCCTCGAGAGGCTTTCGAGGCCGCGGGAGGGGCAACTGCTTGATTGCCGTCTACCTCTTCTACAACCGCGAGGGCGAGAACTGGCTCAATGGGCACTACTGACACGACGGTCTCGACAATGACTTCCTCAGCAGGATCGCTGGAGATTAAACCAAGCTCAGTTGTGGATTCCACCAATGCATCTGTTTTTCGCTGTACACGGATATGTGCCTTTTTCTTGCATAGACCAAAAATGCCGGCCGAACCTGTCTCCAGTACTTCTATATCCAGATCCTCGCGCGAAGCACCGAGATCCCTGCACGCTTGTTCTATAACTTCAGAAATTTCTTTACCGTAAAAATCTTTTCCTTTTGCCATGACAAACCTTCCCTGCGCATAGGTTCAGGCCTTATTCTGCCGATTAATAAGCTGCTGTTGAAGAATGGAAAGCAGGTTATTGATAAACCAGTAAAGCACCAGACCCGATGCGAAATTGATGAACATGAATGTGAAAATAACCGGTAGAAATTGCATGATCCGCGCTTGGGTCGGATCAGCGGTGGTGGGTGTCATCTTCTGCTGCAAGTACATGGAAGCCCCCATCAGCAGGGTAAGGATCGGTATACCGTGCAAATAGGGAAGATCAATGCCTATCCAGAGCCTATCTGGGGCGGACAGGTCGTTGATCCACAGCATGAAGGGCGCATGCCGGAGTTCGATTGCCGCCAGCAGCACCTGATACAGAGCGAAAAAAAACGGGATCTGGATTACCATCGGCAAACAACCACCCACTGGGTTGACCTTATAGGTCTTGTAGAGGGTCATCATCTCTTGATTCATCGTTGCCGGATCGTTCTTATATTTCTCCCGCAATTTTGCAATTTTGGGTTGCAATTTCTGCATATTTTTCATCGACTTCATACCCTTTTGGGTAATAGGCCAGAAAACCAGCTTGATCAGGATCGTCACCAGGATAATAGCGACTCCGTAATTGCCGATGTACTGATGAAAGATGTTAAGCAACCAGAGCATAGGCTTGGCCAGGATATCGAACCAGCCGAAATTCACGGCTTTGGCCAACTCGCTCCCAGCAGCCTCCAAAATCTGTAACTTTTTAGGTCCGAAATAAAGTTTATAGGTGAAAACTTGGGAACCTTGTGCCGGTACGGTCTGGATTCCTTCTGAAATAACGCTCCGAACATGCTGCTCCGATCCTTGCACGGTCACAGTGTGCACTTCGCCGGTAGTCGGAACCGCTGCGGTGATGAAATAGTTGTCGACAAACCCGGTCCAATTCACCTTACCCTGAAGCACTACCGGTCCTTCGGTCAATTTTTTCGGTTTAGTTTCCACCAATTTGCCGTTTATATAGGCCGCCGGTCCGAAAAACAGATATGCACTAGCCGCACCGGCATGGTCAAATGGTTCATTGGCCATGGATAGCGCCGGTGAGATCCGCAGCGGTTTATCGGTCGAATTTTCCACTTTATATTCGACATCCATCAGGTAACTATCGCCATGAAAAGTCAAGGTGCGGACGATTTTGATGCCATCAGGAAGCGAAGCGGTCATGACCAACTTGGCGGTTTCCTGCTGGGTAGGCAAGGCCACCTTGCTCTTGTCTGCTGTGAAAAGGGGCAGCGTCGCCGATTCACCATTATCGAGGGTAAAAAGCACCGGCAAATCCGCCAATTCTTTTCCAGGCACCAACTGCATCGGACCGGAGTCCTTTGCCATTTTCGTCCGATAATCCTTCAAGACAAAGCTCTTGAACCCGCCCCCCTGTTCCATAATCACAGCGGTGTAAAGCGGTGTATCAACAGTAATATCCTTGGCATTAGGGTCAAGGGTAACGGAGTTATGGGGTTTGCCGGTAGAAATGGCGGCGGTTGGCACGGAAACCGCTGCCTGTTTGCCTGAGGATTCGGTCACCTGCTGCGATTGAGGTGCGACAGGAGGTGGCGGTGTGGGCTTGGCAAAGAAATACTGATACCCAACCAGAATGAGGAATGAAAGAACAATGGCCAAAAAGGCTCTGTATAAATCCATGTTAAATACCTTAAAGAACCCCTGCTATCGCAGCGGCGTTGACAGGATAAAACCGTTTACGTGTAAAGGCCGTGTCATTTCACCGGGTCATACCCGCCGCGGCAAAAAGGATGACAGCGCAATATCCGCCATAAAGCCAGTAGAACACCGCGAATTGCTCCATGTTTTTCGACGGCTTCAATAGCGTATTGGGAGCACGAGGGAACAAAACGGCAGGCAGGTGGGAAAAGTGGTGAAATAAAACACTGGTAGCCCTTAAAAAGCAAAATCAGGCATCTTCCCGGCACTCTCAGCCATGCGGAACGTCTACGCACGCTAACGATTGGAGATTCCCCATGGTGACAGTTCAAGGCTGTTGCCTCCTGCCTGTTCTTATCCACCGAAAATTCGAACCATGCCTGCTTGCAGATCGACGAGGCGATTAGTGGCGAAATCAGGCCTGACCGTAAAAACAATATCGCATGATTGCGGAAAGAGGCCACGGTTGAGGCGGAACACCTCCCGAATTAACCTCTTGATTTTATTGCGCCGCACAGCATTGCCCGTTTTTTTGTGCACACTGATGCCCAACCGATTGTAGCTTCCTGCGTTCGGCAGAAATATCACGACAAACCCGTTACCTCGAATCCGCTGACCAAGACGATATACGCACTGAAACTCCCTTGTCGTCCTGAGCAGATGAATTTTAGGGAGAGTAAAACGGTTCAAGCGTATCAGGCAGACAAGTGTTGGCGCCCTTTTGCTCTTCTTCTCTTGATGACAGCCTGGCCTGCACGTGTTTTCATGCGGACGCGAAACCCATGGGTGCGGGCGCGCTTGATTACGCTGGGTTGGTACGTTCTTTTACTCATAATACAATTCCTTTATTATTATAATTGGTTAATAGATGTCATAGGCGGAATTTGCTCCCCTGCCTGCCTGATTTCCATACACACTTGTTGAACGAGGTGATCGAAAATCGTAACCGAAGCGGGTGATCAAGGTACAATGGCGGCAGCCCAACCCATCGTTTCACTTTTAAAAAAGAAACACTTTAATCATAGAGAGCCAAATCTGTCAAATTATTTCACCCAGGAAAAGGAAAAGCATGCAAACACGCCGCCACAAAACTCCAGAATTAGGCCCACTCTGGCAACAGACCAAGCTGGAAATAATCGTGGCTAGTTGAGGATATCCACGGGCATAGTTGATAGGGAGGACCGAGTCTGACAACTTCCGCCGAATGCATTGGAAATGCACTGCAAAATCAGGGCATCTCAGCACCTACATCGTGTCACCCAAACCCAAAAAGAATTAGCCTTCCTATATGTTTTCAATAGTCCTGCGTCCTCCCCCCTGACCCTTCCGCCACCGACATCTCCCCATGAGGGTTGCAAATAACGCCCAATACTTCTATACTAATCAATTTAAACCATACAATGCGAGACTCCATGCAACCTACTGTAAGTCCAAAGTTCCTCTGCCCGAGCGCTTGTGCGCCATCCGAAAGCAACCATGACTGATTTTGATATTGCCGTAATAGGCGCGGGGCACGCCGGTTGTGAAGCGGCTCTTGCTTCTGCCCGAATGGGATGCCGGACCCTGGTCTGCATCATCAACGCCGACACGATTGGCGCCATGTCCTGCAATCCGGCTATTGGCGGCCTGGCCAAAGGCCATCTTGTCAAAGAAATCGATGCCCTTGGCGGTGAAATGGCCAAAAATATCGACGCGACCGGTATTCAGTTCCGCAGGCTTAACACCAGCAAAGGCCCGGCCGTTCGATCTTCCAGGGCGCAGGCAGATCGGCTACTCTACCGGCTTCGGATGAAGCATACCCTGGAAAATCAGCAGAACCTAGCGATTCGCCAAGCCGTGGTCGATGAGATTCTGGTGAAAAACGGCAAGGTCATCGGGCTGCGCACCTCGCTGGATGAACATATCCGGGTCAAAGCGGTGGTGGTGGCAACCGGCACCTTCCTCAACGGCCTGATCCACATTGGTCTGAAAAATTTTCCGGCCGGTCGGATGGGGGATGCGCCTTCGACCAAACTCGCCCAGTGGTTTACCGCCACTGGCTTTGCCGTGGGTCGCATGAAAACCGGAACCACTCCCCGCCTGGACGGCAACACCATCGACTACTCCCGGCTGGAGGCGCAATACACCGATGAACCGCCTGCGCTCTTTTCGTTCTCGTCCCATGGGCAACCGCCTCTGGCCCAACGCCCCTGCCACATCACCTACACCAACGAACAAACCCATGAAATTATAAGAAAATCGATACATCAATCACCAATGTATGCCGGTATCATCGAAGGAATCGGGGCCAGATACTGTCCGTCGATTGAAGACAAAGTCATGCGTTTTCCCGAAAAAATCCGTCACCAGGTTTTCCTGGAGCCTGAAGGGCTTGACACCATCGAGGTCTACCCCAATGGCATCCCCACCAGCTTGCCGCTGGCCACACAGATCGACATGGTCCACTCCATCCCCGGCCTTGAACATGCAAGAATCATCCGGCCAGGATATGCCATCGAATACGATTATGTCGATCCCCTGGAACTCAAGCCTTCACTCGAAACCAAAAGAATTGACGGACTTTTCCTCGCAGGACAGATCAACGGCACCTCCGGGTACGAGGAGGCGGCCGGCCAAGGACTGATGGCGGCGATTAACAGCGTACAGTATGTCCGCAGCAAAGATCCGCTCATTCTGGATCGTTCTCAAGCCTACCTAGGCGTGCTCATTGATGATCTGGTTACCTTGGGAACCAAGGAACCGTACCGCCTCTTCACCTCCAGGGCGGAATACCGCCTGCTGCTTCGCGAAGACAATGCAGACCGGCGCCTCCGCGCTATCGGGTACCGCATCGGTCTGGTGGACGAACAGACCTGGAACGATTTTCAAAGAAAGGAACAACGAATCATTGAAACGGTCCGTCATCTCCACGAAATCCGGATCAAACCGCTTCCCCCGGTCAATGCTTTCCTGGTAGAACTCAACTCCACCCCAATCAGTCAGACCATGACCTTGGCGGAACTGTTGCGCCGACCTGAAATCCGACTGCACCATCTCTTGGACATTACCGAGCAATGCGACCAACCCCTGGAGTGTCCAGAAGAAATCTTGGCATTTCATGACGAAATCGAACTGGAGATTAAATACGCCGGCTACATTAAGCGACAGCAGGAGCAAATCGAACGATTCAAAAAATTAGAATGCATCGAACTCCCGCCAGAGATCAGTTACAAGGGACTGCCAGGATTATCCAACGAGGTTGTTGAAAAACTAACCAAAGTGCAACCCCGATCACTGGGACAGGCCTCACGGATTTCAGGCATAACTCCGGGGGCCCTATCCGTGCTCCAGGTGCATCTGAAGCGACTCGGATATCTCTAAGAAAGACACAGAATCTATATGCTCGAAATTCCGACCATCAATCCGGTTCTTTTTTCCTTGGGTCCGCTGCAAATTCGCTGGTATGGGCTCATGTATGTTATTGGCTTCACCGCCGCCTACCTGCTGGTGGTCCATCAGGCCAAAAAATTCGTTTGGGACCGGATACTACACAAAATTGACGATCTGAATCTGGCGTTGATCATTGGGGTTATTATCGGTGGCCGCCTGGGATATGTGTTTTTCTACAATCCAGCGCACTATCTCAGCAATCCTATAGAGATTTTGGCGATCTGGTCAGGTGGCATGTCTTTCCACGGCGGTTGCCTGGGCGCCCTTATGGCCGGACTTATATACTGCCGACGTACCGGGCTGAATTTCTGGAAGGCCGCAGATCTGTTTGTCGTCACCGTGCCTGTGGGACTTTTCTTCGGCCGTTTGGGGAACTTTATCAATGGGGAATTGTATGGTAGACCCACCGAGGTGTCATGGGGCATGATATTTCCCGGTGGTGGCCCACTTCCCCGACACCCTTCGCAACTTTACGAGGCAACGCTCGAAGGGATTGTCCTCTTTGCCATCCTCTGGACGCTAAAAGCAAAACCCTGGCAACAACCGTATTCTCGTTCCTGGCCGCATGGAACGATGCTGGCTCTCTTCCTCACCCTTTACGGCTTGTTCAGGTTCCTGATTGAATTCTTCCGTCAACCGGATCCGCAGATCGGTCTGCTATTTCTTGACTTTTCGATGGGGCAGATCCTTTGCCTGACTATGATAGGCGCGGGGATACTGTTATGGTTCGTACGCAAAACGGCGCCAATGAAAGAATTCCCTTCAAAAAAGCACAATTTCAGCCACCTGCGATAAAAAATTCAGCAATTCACTTGATCTTCAGCGAGAGTTCCTTGCCGGGACGGAATCTAACCACTCGGCGCGGGGGTATCGGTATAGATTCACCTGTTTTTGGGTTTCTGCCGGTCCTGGAGGCTCGCTCGACAACGGAAAAACTACCGAATCCAAGCAACCTCACCTGTTTGCCATTTTGCATTGCGGACCTAAGCGTAGACAAGAGTCCATTCAACCCCCGTGCTGCCGATATTTTGCTGATTTGCGCCGAATTCGCTATCGATTCAATAAGATCGTTTTTATTCATGGCTTCCTGTCATTTTAGTTAATGATCACAAGCTTGCGAATCCTGTGCACCTAGCACACTTCGCCCTGCATTGGAGTAAAGCGTAGGAAGGGAAAAAAAACAATTGTGGAAGTTACTCATAACGGAGCGGGTAATAATACCCAAAGATAAAAAATATTCTTTTAAAATCAAAGTGTAAGCAGCGTCTTTTCCCTATATAAAGCAGAAAATAATATTTTTTTAGAATGTCAATGGATGAAACGTAGCTAGGTATATTGCCTGGCAAACTTATACCACAACATTCTTCCCTGCATGAAAAAATTTCGGTTTTTTAGAGAGATGCCTGGAATAGGCGTGGTTTCACGCTATTTTGTGGAAAACTACACAACCACTTTCTGGAATGACCAACGAATTCCGCACCACATGACTCACAAGGTCCACAGTATGTTTCATTTTGTATTTTTTTAACAAGCTTGCCCGATGGTGATCAATGGTTCGAGGGCTTAATTCCAACATTTTTGCAATTCTTTTACTGGAATATCCCCGAACCACAAGCCCGAGAACCTGCTTTTCCCGTTCACTGAGCACCACACACTGTTTTCCCTGATCACGGAGAGCTGAAAACATCTCACTGGCCACCTCCAGGGACAATTGTGGTGAGATATACGAATTCCCCTCCTTGATCGTCTTGATGGCGATGAGCAATTCATAGTCCGAATCATCTTTCATCAGATAACCTTGGGCTCCGGCGGTTATGGCCTGACAAAAGTAATGACTGCCGGAGTGCATGGTCAAGACCAGGATGGCGATCCCGGGAAGGGAATCCCGAATATTCGTCATGGCCTCAATACCGTTCATCTGCGGCATCGAAATATCTACAATGACCATATCAGGCAAATACTGCTGCGACAGATCGAGCAACTCGGCACCGTTGCTTGCCTCCGCAATAATCTGCAACGACGAATCCTTCGATATTATCCCTTTGATGCCTTGCCTGATAAGGCTATGATCATCTGCAATAATAATACGGTACGGCTTCATGGGTCCACCTGTAACAAATAATACATAAATGTTCAGTTAGCTTCTTTGCTGCCCTCCCTATTTCCCTAGATTAACTCGGCCAAAGACGTGTTTTCACCATGAGCAGACAAGGAAACCTCGACCCGAAACCTAAACGTTTCCGCCCCCCGGGAAAAAGCTTTTTATGCCAGAGACCCAACTTTTTAGAAAATTCTTGCAACCAAGCCATCATCGAAAACGCACGCTTACCGGACAATGATCGGAACCGGTGACCTCCCCATGGATTGAGGCATCAAGAACTCGATCGCTACTGGCACCATCGATAATAAAATAATCAATTCTCCACCCAATATTTTTAGCACGGGCATTAAAACGATAACTCCACCAGGTATACTGGGCCGGCGACTGATTGAATTTTCGGAAGGTATCAATATATCCAGCAGCAATCATTTCATCCATCCAGGCTCGCTCCAGTTCGGAAAAACCAGGATTTTTGACATTTGCCTTGGGATTGGCGAGGTCAATCTCCTTATGCGCAACATTCAAATCGCCACAGAGCACCACCGTTTTATCCTTACTAAGACGATCCATAAAATCGAGCAGCACACGGTTAAAATCCTGCTTGAAGGCTAAGCGCTTGAGTTCGGGTTGTGCATTGGGCGAGTAACTGTTGATAAAATAAAAATCCGGATATTCGAGCGTCAACACGCGTCCTTCATCATCAAACTCGGGACAATCGAGACCATAGAGGATCTGGAGAGGGGCCAACTTGCTAAAAACTGCTGTCCCTGCATACCCTTTTTTCTTGGCAGGATACCAAAAAGCCTGATATCCGGGGAGAGTTCGAAGTTCATCAGGGAGTTGATCCGGCTGAACTTTTATCTCCTGCAAGGCAAGGATATCGGGGTCCAGATCTCGCAGCACTTCAAAAAAACCGTTTTTCAAAGCGGCCCTGAGCCCGTTGACATTCCAGGAAACCAATTTTTTAGCCTCTGCGGTTGGCGCTATTGTCATCTTATCAATTTTCCGTGGCGTCACGCCAATCTTAGGACATAATGCTGCAATGACGCAACGGTGACAGTGGGGTCGCTGCGGTCTGCATGTCCCCTGACCGAACGTCACTAAAATCGAATTAATCCGAATCCAATATTTGATTGGCAATTTTTCACGCAAGGCCATTTCGGTCTGCAGTGGAGTCGCTGTCTGCACATAACCCCAGATGTTCATAATGCGGTGAACATGGGTATCGACGCAGATCGCTGGTTCATTAAAGGCCACAGCTACGACAAGATTTGCGGTCTTGCGCCCAACCCCTGGCAATTTGAGCAGGGATTCAATATCATGGGGCACGACACCATCAAACTGCGTATTAAGCACTGCCGGCAATGCTCTGAGAAACTTGGCCTTGTTGCGAAAAAAGCCTACAGGATAAATGTTCTTTTCCAGCTCAGGCAATGTCAACTGGGCAAGTTCACTAATAGTGCCGGCTCGGGCAAACAACCGACGAGAGGCAGCTGCGGTCACCTCATCTTTGGTGCGCGCTGAAAGAATGGTCGCGACCAGCACCTTGAACGGATCTTTGGTCTGGGTTGCAATCAAGTCGACCACCGGAACCTGATAATCCCGGATTTCACGTTCCAGAAGCAGAATAATCTTGTTAATGGGGAAAGTCATCCGGGGGTGGGTTCGAACAAAGAAAAAAACCAGATACCAGCTACAGGATTGGCGTATCGAAAGAAGAATTGCCCTTCAGAAAGGTGGTGGACAGGGCCAACTGCTATAATAAAAACCAGCTTCATGAAAAGCAATAGGAAAAAACCCTTCCAGCAGCCAGAAGAAAAGCAAGCAATAACGCAGGCACTAGAAATCTACAGGACTTCTTCACTGAGCATCGAAACGATTCCGGTTTCGAGATCATAATAGGTGGCCACAACGAGTACCCTGCCTGCCTTGACTAAATCCACCAAAATCGGCTCCGACTCTTCTATTTTCTTAGCCGTGGTTTTCGCAAGTTCTTTGGACGCATTTTCAGTCCAAAGCCCATCCATGCCTTTCGCCTTTTTCAAGGCGGCATCAATCGATGGGGTTAAACTGGCGATATGCCCATGCAACTTCACTCCCTGCGCAACCGCTCCGACCGCACCACAAGAAGAATGCCCCATCACCATGACTAGCGGTGTGTTCAAATGGGACACAGCATATTCAATACTGCCGAGGATATGGTCATTGATAATGTTGCCGGCAACCCGGACAATAAAAAGATCGCCCAACCCCTGATCAAACAAATTAACCGGAGGTACGCGTGAATCGGCGCAGGTCAAAACCACGGCAATGGGATTCTGGGCGGAGACGAGCCCTCTTCGTGATTCTTCGCAATGATTCGGATGTTCAAATTTTCCGGTTACAAACCTTTGATTCCCATTCATTAACAATTGGAGCGCTTCCTTTCCTGTCACCTGTTCCTTGCTTGGCTGCATCGTTGTCGTCCTTTGTAGTCAGTGCTTATCCTTCTTGAACCCAATAATAGACTGGTGCCCGTTTAACGGCCCCAAGGCACGGGGTGAAAAATGAAATACCTTAGCAGTAACAATCTGATTTATCTACCGGAAAAAAAAGAAAAAATATCCTCAGCGTTACACCTCCGCCGGACCTGAAAAACTTCATAATCTACCCAAAATAGCTTGCCATTCGATCAGTAAAACAGGGATGCCCTTTTTTACGCACCCTGTTTTCTAGCCATCACTGACGCGCACAACATGAGGTATTCCTTAACAATAAAGCAGCCAAAACCTATTTCTCATTGTAGTAATAGGCATGCTGGTAATCGTAATAGCCGAACACCTTGGAATCGAGCATATTCGAGGTGTACGCGTTGAAGACCACCCCCACTATCTTATCCCGACCAATGGTGTCCACTAGGGCTCTGACATGTTCCCGGCGTGACGAACCGTGTCGCACCACTAAAACCACACCGTCAACATGACGAGCCAGAATAGCTGTCTCGCTGGCGGCATTCAGAGGCGGGCTGTCCAGAATAACGATACGATCATCATACCGCTTTGCTAACTCATCGACCAAACCAGTCATGGATGAAGAACCCACGAGTTCGGCCGGGTTGATCGACCGGGGACCAGCCGGCAGGATTGAAAGCTTGTCGATTCCAGAGGGCACCAGGAGTTCTGACACCTTCTTTTTATGCTGGAGATAATCAACCAACCCTGCTTTGTTACTCAAACCAAAGAGGATATGCTGTGCAGGCCTCCGCAAGTCGCAATCGACCAACAGACAGTAATCGTCGACGCCTTGGGCCAGCGAGATGCCAAGATTCGCACAGACAAAGCTTTTTCCTTCCCCAGGGGACGCACTAGTAACCAATAAACTCCGGGGCACCCTGCCCGAGGAAGGGTGCAGAATGCGCGTGCGCAGGGTACGAATGCTTTCCGCCACCGGTCCGGTAGTAGCCGTTGCCAGAGTAAGACGATCGTCCCACCGCCCTGGCCGCGCAAGGTCTTCGACCTCGCTCCGGGTATAATTCTGTGGCACTACAATCGGGTCGTCTCTCTGGGACTCCAGGGATTGAAACTCGTTTTGTCGTGGTTGCTCCTGTTCCGATCCGACAGATTCGTCCGCCAACCTCAAGGCCTTAAATACCTTTCCCACACTACCCTCCGATCAAAACCAATTAAAAATGCAGATACTGTAACCAGGATTCGGGCAACATCTTGCCAAGAAGCGAAAATTTTCGGGTTACCGGTAAAATTTCAAGCAATAGCAGAATACCGCCAAGAGCGGCAAATCCAAGGCCACCAAGAAGCGCCAATCTTTTACCTTCCGGCTTAAAAGGCTTTGCCACGGGAAGGGGATTATCCTCGCCGGGAAAATGAAGGTCATCGATACTCTCCCGAATAAGTTCCGCACTGATTACTGGCTTATTTTCGGCAAACCCGGTGAGCAGGGCATGGTCGCCAATAATATTAATAAGCCGGGGAGTTCCTTGGCTCGCCTCATGGATCAAGGCGAGAGCCTCGCCAGAAAAGATATTGAGATGGCGGGCGCCTGCGGTGCGCAGTCGAAAGAGGATATATTGCCGAGTCTCCTCAAGATCAAACCGGTTGAGATGAAACCTGATACCTATCCGTTGCCGCAGGGGCAGGAGACGATCATCGCTCATCCGCTCATTTAATTCCGGTTGCCCAACAAGAAATATGGACAGCACGTCCTGACCTTTTTCTTCAAGGTTGGACAACAGGCGGATTTCCTCTAGCAGATCAACGGGTAACACATGGGCCTCATCGAAAATTAACAGCACCCGTTCCCCTTTTTCAAAACACTGTTTGAGCAAGAGGCCGAATTCGATCAGGAACATCGCCTTGTTGCCGTCCCAATTGATCCCTAATTTATTAGCAATGTAGGAAAAAAACTCATCACGGTGCAAAATTGGGTTATTGAGCAGACAAAGATGCACGTCCTGCTCCAGGGAATTGACCAGTGCCTGCAGCAACGTAGTCTTTCCTGAACCGACGTCTGCGGTCAATACCAGAAAGCACTTTTTACTGAGAATTCCGTACTTAAGAATTGCCAAACCTTCCTGGTGGGTTTCACTCATGAACACGGCTGCCGGATCAGGAGTGAGGGAGAAAGGCTTTCTAGCGAGACCGTAATATTTAGTATACATTACCGATAGTTTCTAATGAAAGAGTACGTGGGCAGCAGCCTCAGACGATGATCATGCCTTTGATCCATAAAAAGGCGATGGCTGCCAGCAGGATTGTACCGTAGATCGACACCAGAGCGACACTCAATCGCAACAGAACCTGTTTCCTTCGGGTTTCCGCATCTTTTTCGAGATAGGGGATGGCACTTATCACGGGTACACCGAGATACTCTTCTATTTCCCGGGCATCCTTGAAAGAAGTGTCAATAAACTCCATGGCTACGATGGTACCGACACTCAACGCCAGACCTGCGGCGATGGCTGCGAGGAGGATTTTCAGAAAATTAGGTTTGGACGGCTTCTCGGGCAGCCGGGCGGAATCAATAACTTTAAATTTGCTGCCCTTTTGATTGTGCTCCAGTTTTTCTGCGGATTGGGCCTGCAGATTCTGGGCAACCAAATAGTCATAATGGCGACGCAACTCTTCATAGTCCCTAGTCAGCCCCTTCCATTCCGCTTCCCGCACCGGGGCAGCCTCAACCCATTTCTGATACTTTTCGATCTCTTCTGGGACAGTCGCCAAGCTAAATCGCAATTCCTTAATATTACTATCGATTTCTTTTAGTTGCAGTTGTAATCGCTGGCTTTCCATGCTATCTAGAAGGTTAGCCCGACTTGGCGCGAATGCTGCCGATTGAGGAGATAAGGGTTGTTCTTTGCCTACCTTCCCCTCCAACTGCTCGATCAACTGTTTGGTTCGTCGTACTTCAGGATGCTGTTCTGTGTATTTCGAAAGCAGGTCACTTAAATAGACTCGTAATCGTTGCAATCGTTCGACATTGGTCTCACCCTGCCGACCGGTCCCAACGGTCTCACCAGTGACACGTGTTGCGGCCAGACGCTGTTTCCAAACCATCTGCTCCTGGGCCATAATCTTGGTACGCTCAAGTTCCTGGATGGAATTCTGTATGCCCTGGCTCCGCTCATTCAACGCTTTGATCCGGGCGAGATTGCTTTCCCGTTGTTCCGGCATTTCATTAAAATACTTCAGCTTGTAATCCCGCATGAGCAGTTCTTTTTCATCAAGCACCTTCTTGGACATCGCCAGTTCATCCTGGGTATACTTGGAGGTCTCGGTCGCCCGTACCTCCCGATACTTGAGATTCTCCTCAATAAACAACGAAGCAAGGGAATTGGTGACCCGCATGACCTTTTGTGGGACCGCCCCCTGGAAGGAGACACTGAAAATATCACCCTTGGGTGCCGGTTTAATGATGATATCCTTGCGCATGCTCTCAATGACATCCTCTATCGGCAACTTTTTCCTGGCCTCCTCGTACAAAGAAAACTGGGTGATTACCTTTTCTAGGCTGTTGCGGCTCATGACCATTTCTTTCAGCGTCGCCAAGGTTTCTTCCAGTTTGACTTTTCCTTCCTCAGGAGCCATTTTGGCAGGATTGATCTGTCGTTGCTCGTAACTGAGGAGCGCGTCGCTCTGATAAATTTTTGGAACATAGAGATAATAGACGAGGCCCGCAGTGATGGCAAGCAGCAGGCTGGCGGCGATCAGCCGCCATCTATCAATAACTAGATCGACGCACCTCTTAATCAATTGACGCTGTTTACTGTCCATGATTTACTGAGTTCACTCTTAAAATTATTCTTTAGCCACTATGCCTATAAAAAATTCAACCACCTGCGTGATCGGTGACATCCACGGTTGCCACACCTCGCTCACCCTGCTACTGCAAAAGGTTCTGCACCGAGCGAATACCTTTGTTTTCCTGGGTGACTATGTGGACCGGGGACCCAATTCCAAAGCGGTGGTTGCCACCATACTCTCCCTGCAAAAAAACCACGAGCACGTGATTGCCCTTAGGGGTAATCACGACTTGCTCTTCCTGCAGCATCTGACCGGTGAGGACAGTTCGCTTTTTCTCCAAGTCGGCGGGCGACAGACCCTTGCCAGCTACGGCCTTTCCCCCACAGCCGACCGTGCTGAAATCGACCGAATCATCCCCCCTGAACACCTCGCTTTCCTGGAAAACCTGCCGCTGTTCTGGGAAGACCAGTATGCTATTTACGTGCATGCCGGTTTACAACCCGGTCGCCATCTCAGCCAACAGACGCCGCAATGGTGCCTGTGGGCGAGAGAGCAATTCATCCATACCACCTATGAGTTCGGCAAGCCGGTAGTCTTTGGCCACACCGTCTTCAGCGAGCCACTGCTGACCCCAAATAGGTTCGGCATTGACACGGGCGCTGTTTATGGCGGTCGACTCACCGCCCTGTTACTGCCGCAACGAGAATTGATCAGCGTTCGGGGAGAGTCCGTAAACTTTTAGAATGTATCGTATCTGAAAAAAAGAAAAAAACCAAATAGGTTGCTCACAATTCTTCAATAATAAACGGCATAGCTTCAGCAAGGCTGGAATAACCCATCAACAGCATGAACAAACGATCAAAACCAAGCGCGATTCCGGCGGTTTCGCCGACCAAGGCCAAATCCGCAAGAAAGGTTTCCGGCATGGCCGCATCCTTGCCCTCGCCCCGCAACCTTTCAATTTCCAGGGAGAACCGATGCCGTTGTTCTTCCGGGTCAACCAATTCGGAAAAACCGTTGGCCAACTCCACTCCGCCGATATACAATTCAAAACGTTCTGCCACCTGGCGATTGTTCGGGCGGCAACGAGCAAGCGAACCCAATGCAACCGGATAATCGTAGAGAAAAACCGGCCGTTCCCGGCCCAACTTCGGCTCCACCGCAGTGACCAAGACCTCATCAAAGATCCCAAGTTTCAAGACCTCGTCGACCTCGACCCCGGCATGCTGTCTAAAAGCCGCCGCCACGGTCAAGCGATCCCAGGGCTGACATAGCGAAATCCTACACTCCCGCCAACTAAGCGTTCCCTCGGAACTGAGCCCCGGCATTTGCGGTAAAAGTCGGCACAGTAAGGCAAGCAAGGCCTCGCACTCCCGCATCAAATCAAAATAACCCCAGCCTTTATGATACCACTCCAGCATGGTAAATTCTGGCTGGTGAATCCGGCCTGATTCTTCCTTGCGAAAACAGTGGCAAATCTGGAAAATTTGTGAGCAACCCCTGGCCAGGAGCCGTTTCATGCACAGCTCAGGAGAAGTGTGCAGATACCAGTCTTCGCTGGCGAAAGGAACAATATTTGATTCAGGAAGCAAGACCGGGAGTCGGAGCGGCGTGTCGACTTCCATGTAGCCGCCTTCGAAAAAAAACGACCGGATGGCCTGCAGCAGATCCGATCGCTGCTGCAAGCCTTGGGGTGTCAACATGCCCGCTATTCTTTGACCCGGGTGATATAGGACCCTGTTCGAGTATCGATCTGGATTTTATCGCCCTGCTCGACAAACGGAGGAACCTGGAGCTGAAAACCGGTCTGCACCGTCACCGGTTTGGTATCGGTGCCCGAGGTGTCGCCCTTGGCCCAAGGATCGGCAACAGTAACCTCCAGATTGACAAAGGTCGGCAAGGTGACATCAATGGGCCGCTCCCCAAAAAACAATACCTGCACTTCCATATTGTCGATCAGAAAACTGAGATTGTCGCCCAGTTGTTCTTTGGTCAAAAAAATCTGCTCAAAGGAGACGGTGTCCATGAAATGATACTCGTCGTCCTGGGCATAGAGGAACTGCATGTTCCGCTCCTCCAGATTCGGGCGATCGAATTTATCGTTGGAACGGTAGGTCTGGGTGAACTGCACCCCGGTGATCATGTTGCGCATCTTGGTCCGGTAGAGGGCCTGCCCTTTCCCTGGTTTTGAGAAATCAAATTCAGTGACGAGGTACGGCTCGCCATCAATTTGAATTTTCAACCCTTTCCGCAAATCAGAAGCTGTATACATAGACTCGTCCTTAACTCTTTATTTATCGGTAGATTTGAAGGGGAGCATGTTACGGTAAACCCCTGTTTTTTGCAATAGCTTCCTGCGTTTTCGGTAAAATTATGCGCCACCCGCTCGGTCTGCTCTTGTTTTCGACTTACAATTTTTATAGATTGTCTCTCAACTAGCAACTCTAACCAAGCAGGCAAAGCATGTTGATCAGAGCAGGGGTGCTTTCGGATACGCACCTCATCCGACCGGACAACCGTTTCAAAACACAGATCGAGCAATGTTTCCATGCCTGTGATGTCATCATCCATGCCGGCGACGTCACTCATCCGTCGGTGCTTGAGGCATTCCACGGCAAAACCATTTACGCGGTGCATGGCAACATGTGCGACCGAGGGCTCCAAAGCCGTCACCCCGATCAGCTGTTGTTCACCCTCAACCGGTTCACCATCGGTCTCACCCATGGCGCCGGTCTGGGACAGGATATCGAAAACGCGCTCTGGAATCTCTTCCCCGATGCCGACTGCATGATTTACGGCCATACCCACAACCCGGTCTGCCATTACCACGGCAAGGTGTTGTTTCTCAATCCGGGTAGTTTTCAAGCAACCAGCCGTTACGGCGCCCCAGGCACCTTTGCCATCCTGGAAGCCGGAGAGGAACTCCGGGCAAGTCTTTTTCAAATACCGCTGGTACCATGAAAACCCTCTGGGCCCCCTGGCGGATGGAGCATGTTCCGGGTGCTGCTCCTCAAATTTCCGGCGGCCTTATTGAGCCTCCGAGAGGTGAGCCCTCTGACCGAGCCCACCTTCTGCTCTTTCGCGTCGAGCTAAGCGTGGTTCTGCTCAATCGTTTTTCCTACGCCAACGGCCATCTGCTTCTTGCCCCCAAACGTCACCTCGGTGACCTCACCAAACTTGATGCCCAGAGAAATCTGCACTTTATGACCACGCTTTCCGCCTGCTGCACGATTCTGCGCCAGCGGCCTCACCCCCATGGCATCAACATCGCCCACAATCTGGGTAAAACCGCCGGCGATGGAATCATCGACCATCTCCACTTCCACCTGGTTCCCCGATTGAAAAAAGATCATAATTCCATGACCGTCTGCGCGGTGATCAGAACCATTCCCCAACATATCGATCAAACCGTTGACCTGCTGCTCCCGGACTTTCTCAATCTGCTGACCCCGCCGGCCCCATGACCACACCTCTCAAAATGACCCCCATGCTCCAGCAATACCTGGAGATCAAAGAACAACACCCCGGTGCCATCCTTTTTTACCGCATGGGTGATTTCTATGAAATGTTCTTCGAAGACGCGGTGGTTGCGGCCAAGGTACTCGGCATTACCCTGACCTCCCGAAGCCATAAGGAAGACGCCAATAAAATTCCGATGTGCGGCGTGCCCTACCATGCCGTGACCGGATATCTGGGCAAAATGATCAAGGCCGGATACCGGGTCGCCATCTGCGAACAAACCGAGGATCCGAAAGAGGCCAAGGGTATTGTTAAGCGCGAAGTCGTCCGCGTGGTCTCGCCCGGCGTCACCACCGACGACCAGATCCTCGATGCCAAAACCGACTGTTACGTCTGCGCCCTTGCCATAAACCGGAAATCAAATAAAGAGCACCTTGCCGGCCTTGCCTTTGTCGATATCTCAACCGGTCGTTTTCAAATCAGCGAAAGGGCTTTTTCACCGCAGGATCCGGCTGCCCTGCTCGATGAGTTCACTCGACTGCGCCCTGCGGAACTGCTTCTTTGTCAATCGGACATGGAGCATTATGGTGACTTGACCGATCTCCTCACCACCCAGTTGGGCCGCCTTTGCCTCACAGCACGCCCGGATTTCCATTTTGAAACCGCCACGGCCAAGACTACGCTGATCGAGCATTTTCATACCACCAGCCTGGCCGGTTTCGGCTGTGAGGCCTACACCTCGGCGATCAATGCCGCTGGGGCCCTGCTGCTCTACCTGCAGGAAACTCAAAAATCCGACCTTTCCCACATCAAACAGATCAGCCCATTGAGTCAGAGCGGGTACCTGATCATCGATGACGCCTCCCGCCGCAACCTTGAACTCACCGAAACCCTGGTCGGCGGTCGACGGGAAGGCTCGCTGCTGGCAATCCTCGATCATACCGCCACTCCCATGGGAGCACGTCTGCTGCGCCGATGGCTGCTGTATCCCCTCCAGGACCGCAGTGCGATCCTGGCGCGGCTTGACAGTGTTGAAGAACTGAAAGCAGGCGCCGATATCCGCAACAACCTGCGGACGCTGCTCGATTCGGTCTACGATCTCGAGCGATTATGCAGTCGTCTGGTCCTCGGCCATGGTAATGCCCGGGATATGAGCGCCATCAAGACCTCTCTGGCGCAATTACCGGTCTTGCACCAGTTGTTGGTTGGGTGCGCTTCGCCGCTTTTACAGGCCATGGTCGCAGCGTTCGATATCTTGAGCGATCTGCACACCCTCATCGACGAATCCATTCGGGACGACGCCCCGATAACCCTGCGGGAAGGTCGACTGATCCGGGAAGGATACAACGCCGAACTCGATCACCTGATCCTGCTGCTCCGTGACGGGAAAAAATTGATTCTCGATCTGGAACGCAGCGAACGGGAACGATCCGGCATTGCCAAGTTAAAGGTCGGCTACAACAAGGTCTTCGGCTATTTCTTTGAACTGAGCCGCAACCAGGCCATTGAGGTCCCCAATTATTTTATCCGCAAACAGACCCTGGTCAATGCCGAGCGCTTCATCACCCCCGAGTTGAAGGAACTCGAGCATTCCATCGCCACCGCCCAGGAACGCCGACTGGAACTTGAATACACCCTTTTCCTCGACATCCGCGAACAACTGGTAGCGCAAAACCAGCGACTCCTGGAGACCGCCAGTCTGCTCGCCCAGATTGACGTCCTCGCCTGCCTGGCCGAAATCGCCACCCGCTACCGGTACTGCCGACCGCAGATCAATGACACCCGAAATATAACCATCACCGAAGGAAGGCACCCGGTCATCGAACGTAACCTGGAACCCGGTCGATTTGTCCCCAACGATACCCACCTGGACCAGCAGACCAATGAATTGCTCATAATTACCGGCCCGAACATGGCGGGCAAATCTACGGTTCTTCGTCAGACCGCGCTGATTGTGCTCATGGCGCACATGGGCAGTTTCGTGCCCGCCGAATCCGCCGATCTCTGTATAGTCGATCGCATTTTCACCCGGGTCGGAGCCATGGACGACCTTCGGCGAGGCCAATCGACCTTCATGGTCGAAATGAATGAAACCGCTAATATCCTCAACAATGCCACTGAAAACAGCCTAGTCATCCTTGATGAAATAGGACGAGGCACTTCAACCTATGACGGTCTGGCGATTGCCTGGGCCGTTGCCGAAGAACTCGCTCAAAAAAATGAAGCAGGGATCAAAACCCTGTTTGCCACCCATTATCATGAACTGACTGATCTAGCCGCCACCAGCCCTAAGATTCAGAACTACTCGATTGCCGTCAAGGAATGGAACGATTCCATTATCTTTTTGCATAAGTTGGTCAAAGGAGCCACCAATCGCAGTTACGGCATACAAGTAGCCTCACTTGCCGGAGTACCGCAACACGTCATTACCCGCGCTTATGAAATCCTCAAGAATATCGAATTAGGAGAATTCAATCTCCAGGGGCAGCCAAAACTCGCTGTCGGAAAAAAAATGACGCAACGTACCCCTTGCCAATTGCCCCTCTTCACACCTCCCGCCACGCCCCTGGTCAATCTGCTCGCGAGTGTTAACCTTGATGAGATAACCCCCAGACAAGCACTCGACATTCTCTACCAAGCCAAACATTTGATCAACAATATTAAAGAGTAACTCCACCCCTCCACCAACCTTTTATGAGCAAGATTTAGCCTGACCTGGACCGGCGACCATGGAAGGTTAAATTTTTTGAACCGAGCAAACCCCCTTTTTACAGGTAATTCTCAAAAAAAAATGCGCAGGCTCATTAAAAAGTACAATTTCTTTTACCTATTATCCTGAATACGGTATATTGGTCCCAGTTACTCTAAGCTGATGCTGTTTGTTTTCTGAAATTTTCGAATACAATCATCTCGGATCGTTTTCATTTTCCAGGTTCTCTCCGTATCTATGCTCGCACTCCATGCATCGGCAGTTTTCTACACATTGATCCGATACCAACGGACGATACGGTTGCATGCCGTTATGCTGGGCTTGCTCTGCCTGTTCCCCTTGGGATTGTGCGCAGAGACCGATTCTCCAACGATTGCGCAATTAAATAATGAACCCATAGAGCAGCAATATCAAACTGCAAAAGAATATTTTGCCCTGCTCGAGCGCGACTCCGTCCAGGGCAAAGATCGGGGAAACTGGCTTAATGGCGTCCGAAATTTCCGCAGGATTCATCTCGCTCAAAAGAAAGGTCCACTTGGCCCTCCCAGTTTATATATGATGGCCAAGATGTATCGCCGAATGTTCGACCAGTTTAAATTTCCGATCGATTTAGAAAACGCTATCGAGCAATTCCCCGAGGTTGCCACGCTCTATCCTGCAAACTCTCTTGCCGATGACGCCCTCTATGAAGCCGCTGAATGTTCTCTGCTTGGAAAAGGCACTGAACAGCAGGCAATCGGATTGTACAATAAAATTATCGAAGTCTATCCGAAGAGCGACTATTATCCAAAAGCGCTAGCTCGGATCCAGGAACGCCAAGGAAAACAGTTGGAACAAACTTTGCCAGTGGCGGCGGACGGTGCAAAATCAAACCATCTCACCCATCTTGCCCCGGTCAAGTTCTGGTCTACTGCAGATTATACTCGTATCGTTATTCAGACCTCGGCGCCGGTTTCTTTCAATTCCAGTGTACTTGAAAAATCCGGGGATCAGCCGAGAAGGCTCAATGTAGATTTTGCCCATTGCTATGTCCCCCCCAATCTTCGTAATCCCGTCGCAATTCAAGATGGTTTGCTCAAACAAATTAACCCCGGCCAGTTCAGCAACGATACCGTCAGGGTAGCTCTCGATATCGCTTCTCTTTCCGAATACAAAATATTCAGCCTGAATGATCCCTTCAGAGTCATCATCGATATCCATGGCAATCTGCCCGCAACAATCGTTGCTGACCTGACCGCGAAAACGACTGCCAGCGCACAACTGCCACCCGAAATTCAAAAAAAAATGTCCCCCCCTGGACTCCAAGCGAGCACAGCAAAACTACCTGTTGCTGACCAACCAGTACCTGCAGAAAAATTATCAGTTCCAGCAAAATTGGTGATCAGCCTTGAAGATCAAAAGAAAAAAAGTCCTAAGACCGAAGTCCCCAAAAAACCGATGGGCCATGACAAGATTTCATTGGCGCAACAGTTGGGATTAGGTGTTCGCAAGATCGTAATTGATCCTGGCCACGGCGGAAAAGATCCAGGAGCGATGGCCTATAACCTCAAGGAGAAGGATATTGTCCTAAAGGTTTCGAAAAAAATAGCCAAAATTCTCAAAGCGACCTATCGATACGAAGTGGCGATGACCCGAACAAAAGATGTGTATATTCCATTGGAAGAACGTACCGCTATCGCCAACACCCAAAGTAGCGATCTCTTCATTTCCATTCATGTGAACGCCCATCCTGACAAAACGATTGGCGGCATCGAAACCTATTTCCTCAACTTGGCTACCAATGCAGATGCCATGCGGGTTGCCGCCCTTGAGAACTCCACCTCAACTCATAAAATCAGCGACTTGCAGGATATTCTCGCCAATTTGATGAAGAATTCGAAAATTGACGAATCTTCGCGTCTGGCCCAGTTTGTTCAGACAAATCTCATCTCAGGAGTTGAGCAGAAATACAAAACCAGAAATCTTGGGGTCAAACAAGCGCCTTTTTATGTATTGATCGGCGCACAAATGCCAGCCATCCTCGCAGAAATTTCATTCATCACTAATCCGGAAGAAGCGAAATTATTACAAGATGAACATTATCTAGACAAAATTGCCCAACAGATCGCCGCTGGTATCGCCGCCTATGTCGATCATCATCACACCGCAGCTGTAAAATTTTAGACCAGCCAATCCAAAAAATTTACCGACGTGCAATCTGCGAAATTTCCATGCTCAGATTGCATCTGCCAAGTACATATAATTGTTTTTTAAATCCTCAGGCAAGCGGGTCTTGGTTTTGCGTAACGCGCTGCGTCCCTATTCGTCTGCTTTGTCCTTTTTCTTATACTGGTCACGCTTCTTCACCAGATTCGCAAGGTCTGCGAAAGGGTTATGGGTGGACGTTGGCCCTTTTTTTCTGTCCGCATCTTCAGTGGGCAACCATTCGGCGTCGAGGAAGCGGGAGTGTTCATTATCGTGGCAATAGAGGCACAATAACTCCCAGTTGCTGCCATCGGGTGGATTATTCTTGAAATTATGGTCTTTGTGATGCACCGTCAGTTCGCATAATTTTTTCCCGGAAAAATCACGGCCGCAACTGGCGCAGACCCAAGGGAAAATCTTCAGCGCTTGCTCTCGATATTCTATTTTTTTCATGGGCGTCTTTTCCGATATTCAGGATTCGTTGTTTGTCTTTTAGCTATTTTTAGGGATTTTCTTTTCTCGTCTGCACATTCGATCCAATTGCCTTTCCCCTTACCCTCCCCCCACCCTCGCGACATTCAAGTATCTTTCTTTTCATTTTTCTCAACCTTTTTTTCCTGATTGCTCCCACCTTGCGGAGGCAACAGCGGTTGCCATTTAAGCCAATCCTCTTCGAAGGTTTTGACCAAAGGGAAATGATATCCCGGGGCGGCCGGAACCCCCATCTGCTCAGCCTCGGGGGTTGCCAGGGTGATCCCGCCGGTAAGCAGGGCTTCCATGGATTCAGTGCTGACGGTCATGCCGCTCATCACCCCGCCGCTGACCCTGACGCCGCTGGCATTCCAAAATTTGGTACCAGTGTAGATCAGCTTGGTATAGGCGGGTTCTATATTGGCGGTGATCCAGACTTCCTGGGCGGTGGGGGACAACTGGAAGCCGGTGACCTGGCCGACCTTGACCTGCCGGTAATAGAGGGGGCTGCCTTGCTTGAGCGAACCCAGGGTCGAAGTTTCCAGGACGATATTAAGTCCGTTGGCCGGTTGGAAGGTGTCGGCGGCCAGGGCCAGAACGGTGAAATCGGTCTGGGGCTGACCCGATCCGGCCCGAATATCGATATAAGCCCCGGAGAGCAGGGTTTCGAGATGGCGGACGCCGGTGAGGCTCACCTCCGGCCTGACCAGACGCAGGATGGTGTTCTTGCGGAACAGCCGAGCCATTTCCTGAGGCACACAGACCTCACCGCGGACGCCGTTGGAGGCAGAATCCAGGCGGATAGCGGTCACCTTGCCAAGGCTGATGCCCTGATATTTGATCTCGGTGTTTTTGGTGATGCCCTCACCGCTGCTGAAATGCAGACTCAAACGCAGGGCGTCGGCGTTGGCGGCCTCCTGCAGCGACTCGTAGAGCACGAGGATCTGGCCGGGCCGGAGGGGGTCGCTTTTGGTGCCGCTCAAAAAGGCGATGCCGCCGTTGAGCAAGGCATCGAAGGGCGCGGTCTCCAGGTTGACGCCCTGGAGGGAGGCGGTGAACTTGACGCCAGCAAAAATATAAAAGCGGGACGAGCCGGTCACCAGGTCACGATAGCCCTCGTTGACGAGGAGTTGGATGAGGGTCTCTCGACGATTTTTGGCGAGATCGAAGCCGAGCACTTCGCCTACCTTGATATTATTGTAGAGAACCGGCGCGCCGACGGTCAGCGGCGGCGCCTTAGCGGTGAACAATTGCAACCGCAACCCTTTGTGTTCCAATTCAGGAACCGCCTTAACCGCTTCGCCGTAGGAATCAAAAATCTTGAAAGTGCTCTCCGCCTCCGCCGGGGGAAGGGAGGTGCCGGTTTTTAACTGTGGATTGGCAAAGGCCACCCCTCCAGCCAGCAAGCTCTGGACCGAACCGAGATTGACCTGGAGCCGGGAAAGGCTGGCCTCGACCTTGACGCCTCCCGAGTTCCAGAACACAGTTTTTTTGTTGATCAATTCATTATAGGGGTGATGCAGCAGCAGGCGAATATGGACGGCATCCCCCTTGGGGGCGAGGGTGAGGCCACTGATCTCACCAACTGCGATCTGTTTGTAGAGAACCGGCGCCCCGATGACCAAACCGCCGCTGTCAGGGGCGATCAGCGTATAATGGGTGCCGGGGCTGATGGTGGGTTTGGCCATCGGGGTCGTTTCTTCGACAAAACGATCCTGTCGTTTGCCCTCGCCGATTTCAAAGGTGATGAACGGCCCAGTGAGAAGGGTCTCCAGGTGTTTGACCCCGGTGATGTTCACCTCCGGGCGAATGATCCAGAATCGAGTGCGCTCTTTGAGGATTACCTCGGCCCGTGGGTCAAGGAGCAGGGTGGCGGTGACGGTGTGGAACTGATCATTGTTGATGTCGATATTCTTGACCACCCCGGTCTTGAGGCCCCGGTACATCACTTTGGTTTTACCGGCGACGATGCCTTCTCCCGTGGCTAGTTGCAAGGTCATGTTGATGCCGTATTCGGCATCCTCGAAATCTTTGTGGAGCTTGAAAGTGCTTTGGTTGTCCGCCGGATCTGTCTGTTCCAGGGATGGCGGGGTGGCGCAGGTAATGCCACCGTAGATGAGCGAGGCGAGCGACTCAACATTGACGGTCAGGCCGCTTTGGACATCGCCGGTCAGGCTGAGACCGCTGGCGTTCCAGAACCGGGTGCCGGTGCGGATCAGATGGGCAAATTTGGCGTCAATAAAGGCTTTCAACACGATCTTGCCATTATCCTGAAGGCTGTAGTCCTCCAAATAGCCGATCTGCAGGTTTTTGGTGTAGATATTGGAACCGCGCTGCAGCGAGTAAAGAGTCTCGGTTTCCAGGGTGATATGGAGGCCCGGGGTGGAGGTGTCGAGGGAGGGTTGTTCGGCCAGCCCTTCAAAGCTGGTAGCTAAATTGGTTGAGCTGCCTTTGCGCATGCCGATATATGAGCCGCCGAACAGGGTATCCAGGCCGCTGATCCGCCCGGCCGAGACTTCGGGTTTGACGACCCAGAAGGTGCTGTCCTCGACCAGGGCGCTACGGGTCTGGCGGTCCATGGTAATAACCAGGTTAACCCCCTGCATCCCTTCGTCAACCTCCAGCCGTTTGACCGTGCCGACGGGAATCCCTTTGACGATGACCTTGGTTTTGCCGGGGGTGATGCCGGTGGCATCCTGGAAATGTACGGTGATTTCAACGCCGGCATCCCGGATAGTGGTGTAGAGCAGCCAGCCGCCGATGCACAGGGCGACCAGAGGCAGAATCCAGATAGGGGAAATGCTGCGTCGTTTACGAATGAGTGGTTTTTCCATGGATTATTGTTGATCCGGGGCAACGGCAGCCGCGTCCCAGAGCAGGCGGGGATCAAAGCTCAAAGCCGCGAACATGGTTGAAAGAACGACACCAGTGAAATAAAAAGCCGCCGGGGCAGCATTGATGGAAGACAGAAAACCAAACTGCGCCAAGGCGCAAAGCAGGGTGATAACAAAGATATCGAGCATTGACCAGCGGCCGATGAATTCGATGTACCGGAACATTATGGCCTTGTGGCGCAGCCAGCTGTGCCAATGAAAATGGATGGAAAGCAGGATGATGATCAACCCGATAATTTTGAACAGCGGCACCAGCACGGAGGCGATAAAGATGACCAGGCCGATGCCGTACGACCCTTCACGAAAGAAATAAAGAATGCCGTCCATAATGGTGGACCGGTCGGGGACTCCGAAAGATTCCACTTCCATAATCGGCAACAAGTTGGCAGGCACCGTCAGCAGGCAGGCGGTGAGGAGCAGCGCCCAGGTGCGGGCAATGCTGTTCTTTTTTCTTGGGCGGAGCGAATGCCCGCAACGAGGGCAGCGGTCGTGGCCGGTTTGGGTCGTATATTCGGCAGGTAACAGTTTGTGGCAGCTATGGCAGAGGAGGAAGCCGCTGGCATTCGGCATCTGTTCCGTTGCCGCCGTTGCAGTCATTTTTTGATCAGGCCGCAAGGTATCTTGTGCGTCCATCAGCGACCAGAAAAGCTGGTGGTCGGTTACCGCCTGGGTAGCGATAGTGGTGACGACCAAGCCAATCAAACAGAAAAAACCGGCATTGAGCGACACCGTCGCCATGTGCGACATTTTTATTACCGTTATCAAGACTCCGACGAGGAAAACATCGGTCATCGCCCATTCGGTCAGGTGATGATAAAATCGGAAAAAACGGGGCATCCAGGGTGCCTGCCATTGCCGGGACAGCCCCAGGGTGATGAGCAGCAATCCGGCCAAGACCAGGAGCGGAAAGACCAGCGTGGTCAACGCCACCGTAACCCCGAGGACATACTGCTGCTGATTAAACAAGCGCAAGCAGGCCTGCATGATCGAACTATGGGTATTGATGCCAAGGACCGAAAAACTCAGGAGCGGCAGCACGTTGGCAGGCATATAAAGGAAAAGACCGGTAAGGCTCAGGACCATGGCTTTCTGGATGGTATTGTGTCGGTAGCGGTACAACTGTTGGGCGCAGCGCGGGCAGACCGCAATCTGATGCGGCAGCGGCACGATCGCCTGCAGAATGAGGCTGCAGTCGGGGCAGACCGTCACGCGAGCGGAGGGTAGATTGAGGGTACTTGGGGCTTTCATGCGGTCAAAGAATGGTGGGGGTGGGGTGAACCGAGATTAAACCATGACAATAGGGGCATGCTGGGTATCCTTCAGGGATGGGTACGGAGACGCGATCAACATCGATACCATGGTAATGACATAATGACACGTTCCGGATCGGGTCAAAACCTCTTTACCGATAAACAGTCCGGCAACAAACGGCACTTGGCCGGTACTCGCCGCCGATTTGGTCGCTGCTGTTTGCCGTGGCAATATACCGGTCTTGTGCGTGACATACAAGTGTATCTCTTCGAAAAACGAGTGTTTTTATACCGCCCTCGCCATCAGCGGCGCAGGTATTGATCCCGTTTTCCCGTCGCCGGATCAAGGCTCCGAATGGCGGAATCTCGGGAAACCTTGTATAGGATGCAGGAGGCGCAAGGCTGGCGATCAGGTGGTCGTGATCCAGTCCGAATTCGCAGTTTTTTTCGCACTGCAAAGAAGTAAAATAGGAGAGAAGAGGCCATGGAGAATCAGCGTCGGATAAAAGGAGGCACAGAAACGGCAAAGCCGATTTCACCGTACTCGCTGTCCAATATTCGGCTGTTCCTGGCGTTCAGGGTGTTGTTCAACGCCCGATTTTATTATCCCGTTTTCACCATTCTTTTTCTCGATTTCGGCCTGACCCTAGAGCAGTTCGCCCTGCTCAACACGGTGTGGGCACTCACCATCGTCCTGGTGGAGGTGCCCTCAGGGGCCCTGGCCGACCTCATCGGCAGGAAGCGGTTGCTGGTCGCCACCTCCGCCTTGATGATCATGGAGATGTCGTTGCTCGCCTTTGTGCCGCTCGGCAATGCCAGGGGCATCTTCATCGCCTTCCTGGCCAACAGGATACTCAGTGGCTTGGCCGAGGCCATGGCCAGCGGCGCCGACGAGGCTTTGGCCTACGACACCCTGGTGGAGCACGGGTTGGCCGGCGAGTGGCCCAAGGTACTGGAGGTGCAGATGCGTGCCCAAAACATCGGCTATATTTTCGCCATGACCCTGGGAGCGGCCGTCTATGATCCCGGCCTGATTAATCGCATCCTCGGTTTCTTGGGTCTGCCTGGGGGAATCAGCCAGCAGGTGAGCATGCGCTACCCCATCTATCTGACCCTGCTGTTCAGCCTGCTGGCACTGGCCGCTACCCTCAGGATGCGCGATCCCCTAGGACCGCCGGAGCGTTCCGGCCTGCACCGCCCCTCGGTCTCGATCTGGGAGATATCCCGCCTGACCCTGCAGTCCGGGGGATGGATACTCCGCACCCCGTTTGCGTTGGCGATCATCCTGTTTGCCATGACCTTTGATCATACTTTGCGGATGATCGTCACCCTGACCAGTCAGTATTACCGCTTGATTGCACTGCCGGAGGCCAGTTTCGGCCTGCTGGGGTCGGCGGTGGCGGTCATTGGCCTGTTTGTACCCAGGATCGCCCGGATCATGACCGAACGGTTTTCGCCCGGCAAGAATGCGGTGGTGCTCGGTGGTTCGCTACTGGGCATTTTATTTTTACTGACCCTGTTTATCCCGTATCTAGGCCTGCTGCCGATGATGGCGGTGTTCATCGGCTTGATGCTGACGAGCTATTTCACCAGTCACTATCTCAACCAGATCACCGAGTCTCACCAACGGGCCACGGTGCTGAGCTTCAAGGGACTCGCCTTTAATGCCGCCTATGGTTTTATTGGAGTGGTCTTCGCGGTGTTGATTCAGCATTTCCGAGGGGGACAGGCAGCGCTGCACCCCGAGTGGTCCGCCTTGCTCATCGAAAACCAGGCCTTCAAGGCGGCGCTCGGCTGTTTCCCCTGGTATCTGGGCCTCGGCCTGCTCCTGGTTTCCCTACTGTGTCTGCCCAAGTTGTATCATCAGCGTCCCCAGAAAAACCTTGCCGACGGCGACTGACGCTACGCCATTCTCAACGGCTACCGCTCCCGGATAACCGATTACCTGCTTTCCGGAACTCCCAGTTTTTTAAGAATTAGGCCGAGTGGGCAGAATTTGGTAAATCCGAACTGGAGCAGGTTCGCGCCGACAAAGGCGGTAAACAGTAGCCAGTATCTGCTGATAAAAAATGGATTGCCCGTGCAGTCGACCCCGAGCGCCAGGCTTAACAGGATAAAGCTGCCGGCGATGGCATGGATCCAGTCGGTGATAATCATAATTTCCTCCAAGGTTTTTTCTGCTTCGACAGCTATTATTTTCGTTGCTAATGCAGGGAAATTGATAAGTACGGCTTTGCCCGGCGTCAATCCCGAGCCACTGATAACAAACATGGCCTCGTTGAGTGGATGAAAGAGCGTGTCGATAAGGACAAAAAACAATTTTTTCATTGGAAATACAAGGGAAACTGATCATTTTTCTCGATTGCGTTGATGGATTAACCAATTTCGATTCAATACTGAGTATTTTTCGCAAAAAAATACAATTTAGCGCCATATACATGCGAGATTCGTTTTCTTTTTTTGAAAAACTCCTGTAATAATGAAATCAAGAGTGCCAAACCGAGGTCATCAAAGTTGAATCCGGCGGCAGTACCGGGACGGTTGTCCGTCTGGTCGGGTACATGGTCCGTTTGTATCGGAGACAGTTGGAGGCAAGGGGGAGCATTCTACGTTGGCTGATCATGTTTTCCCGCATTTTGCGACGTGGGTGGCATGGGTAACTGTAAAAGCGGTTTTTAGTTGAGGGGGAAATTCTATGAGTGCAATGGAAGATAAAATCACCAGTTTGTTGGCCGAGGGAAAGGTATTCCAACCACCTGTACAAGGGCGCGACCAAGCCTGGGTGAAGTCGATGGAGGAATACAAAAAAGCCTATGCGCATTCCATGGAAGATCCCGAGGGTTTTTGGGCAGAACGCGCCGAGGAGTTAGTCACCTGGGACAAAAAATGGGACAAGGTGATGGAGTGCGACATGAACGTCCCGGAGGTCAAATGGTTCCTGGGCGGCAAACTCAATGTCTCCACCAACTGTCTTGACCGACACCTAACCGACGGCCGACGTAACAAGGCGGCTATTATCTGGCAGGGCGAGCCCGAGGAAGACGTCAGAATCTACACCTATCAGACCCTGCACGATGAGGTCTGCCGTTTTGCCAATGTGTTGAGAAATAAGGGCGTTAAAAAAGGTGACCGTGTCGCGATTTACCTGCCGATGGTCCCCGAACTCGCCATCTCTCTGCTGGCCTGTGCCCGGCTTGGCGCGGTTCATTCCGTTGTTTTCGGCGGTTTCTCGGCGATTGCCCTGCAGAGTCGGATCGAGGATTGTCACGCTAAAGTTCTGATCACTGCCGATGCGGTATTGCGCGGGGGCAAGGCGATTCCGCTCAAGCCCAACGCCGACGTGGCCATGGAAACCTGCCCCAGCGTCGAAACCTGCGTGGTGGTACGGCGAGCCGGCAATGAGATTGAGATGAAAGATGGGCGCGACTGCTGGTGGCACCGGGAAGTTCATGCCAAGGGTATCTCTTCGTTCTGTGAACCCGAATCGATGGATGCCGAGGACATGCTGTTTATTCTGTACACCTCTGGGTCCACTGGCAAGCCCAAAGGTGTGGTCCATACCACCGGCGGCTATCTGACCTACGCCATGCATACCGCCCAATGGGTTTTCGATCTCAAAGACGATGATGTCTATTGGTGTACCGCCGATCTCGGCTGGATCACCGGCCACAGCTATATTCTGTATGGTCCGCTGGGCCTGGGCGCCACCGCAATCATGTTCGAAGGGGTACCCAATTATCCGGCGCCGGACCGTTTCTGGAAGATCGTGGAAAAATTCAAGGTCAATATCTTCTACACCGCGCCAACCGCCATCCGTGCCCTGATGCGGGAAGGCGTTGAGCCAACGCAGCGGTGGGATCTGTCCAGCCTGCGCATCCTCGGCACGGTGGGCGAGCCGATCAACCCCGAGGCCTGGATGTGGTATTACATCAATATCGGCAAAGAGAAACTGCCGATTGTCGATACCTGGTGGCAGACCGAAACCGGCGGCATCATGATTTCGGCGCTGCCCTATGTCACGCCGCTTAAACCTGGTTCCGCCACTCTGCCGTTGCCGGGCATCGATGCCGCCATCTACAACGAGGAGGGCAAGGAGGCTGCGCCCAACGAGGGCGGACATCTGGTCATCCGTAAACCTTGGCCGGGTATGCTGCGCGGCGTTTTCGGCAATCCGGAACGGTATAAAAAAGCCTATTTCAATCGTTACCCTGACACCTACGACCCGGAAGACGGCGCCCGTAAGGATGAGGACGGCTATTTCTGGATCATGGGCCGCCTTGATGACGTAATCAACGTCTCCGGGCACCGTCTGGGGACCGCCGAGATCGAATCCGCTCTGGTCTCCCATGAGGCAGTGGCCGAGGCCGCAGCAGTCGGCATGCCGCACCCCATCAAAGGGCAGGCCATCTTTGCCTATGTCACTCTGATGTCCTGGGCAGAGGAGAGCGAGGAACTGCGTGCGGAACTGCGCAAGCATGTCCGCACCGAGATCGGCCCCATCGCCACTCCGGAGGTGATTCAATGGGCACCAGGGCTACCGAAGACTCGTTCCGGCAAAATTATGCGCAGGATTCTGCGTAAGATTGCCGCCAACGATTTCAAGGATTTCGGTGACACCTCAACCTTGGCAGATCCCTCGGTGGTCGAGCAGTTGGTCGACGCCAAAAAGCAGATGGGAGGCCCCGAAGAAGGTTGAACAGTCCTGCCACCATGTGGTCCGCAGGGACCACATGGTCTGGGTGAAAAGTATCGCACAGCGCTACAGTGAGCAGGCGGGATGCACCGGCATTCCGTCTGTTTTTTTTTAATCAAAGAATCGAAGCGGTATTTTTTCTTTGCAACATTTTATTTCATGGTATCATAAAAAATTGTGCCTCCGCCCTCCGATGGCCATCGTTTTTGTTGCGCTATCCCGGGAGCATCGAACAGATGACTCCAGCGCGGAGCTAACTACACCCCGGCAGTGGGCCATCTTCCAACAATCAACGCTATCGAGACGCAATGACCGGTGACGAAATAAGACAAAGTTTTCTTGAGTATTTTGAGAGCAAAGGCCACACCAGGGTAGCCGCATCGTCGCTGGTGCCCCATGACGACCCCACCCTGTTGTTTGTCAACTCAGGCATGGTGCAGTTTAAAAAGGTGTTCATGGGTGAGGAAACCCGACCGTATGTCCGGGCGACCACGGCCCAAAGCAGTGTCCGGGCAGGCGGCAAGCATAACGACCTGGAAAATGTCGGGTACACGGCCCGTCACCACACCTTCTTTGAAATGCTGGGGAATTTTTCTTTTGGCGATTATTTCAAAGAAGACGCCATTGCCTTTGCCTGGGAATTCCTCACCGTCAAACTGGGCATCGATCCAACCAAACTCTGGGTTTCTGTTTTCAACGATGATGACGAGGCCTACAAACTCTGGGAAAAAGTCGAAGGTTTGCCCCAAGGGCGCATCGTCCGCTTGGGAGAAAAGGATAATTTCTGGGCCATGGGCGACACCGGTCCCTGCGGGCCTTGTTCCGAGATTCATATCGATCAGGGGGCGGAGGTAGGCTGCGGCCGCCCCGAATGTGCCTTAGGCTGCGATTGCGACCGTTTCCTGGAACTGTGGAATCTGGTGTTCATGCAGTTCTATCGGGATGATACCGGCAAGATGACGCCGTTACCCAAGCCTTCGATCGACACCGGCATGGGACTGGAACGGGTCGCGGCCGTGCTGCAGGGAAAATTCAACAACTTTGACTGCGACCTCTTTGTGCCGATCATCGATTTCATTGCCGATCTCGCCGGGAAAAAATATCACCAGCACAAGGAGGACGACATTTCCCTGCGGGTGATTGCCGACCACGCCCGGGCGACCACATTTCTGGTGGCTGATGGCGTTCTGCCTTCCAATGAGGGGCGAGGCTATGTCTTGCGCCGAATCATGCGTCGAGCCATCCGCTACGGTCGCGCCCTGGGGTTGACCGCATTTTTTCCGAAGGTCTGCGCCTTGGTAACCGAACGGATGCATACGGCCTATCCTCATCTCAACGATACCCGAGAGCTGCTGGCCAAGGTGGTCACCAACGAGGAACAGCGTTTCGGCGAGACCCTTGACCATGGTCTCAATAAACTCGACCAGGAAATCCGCCATCTTAAAAAAGCACAGGGTGCCCAAGCCATTATCCCAGGCGAATTTATTTTCAAACTTTACGACACCTTTGGTTTTCCGGTGGACATTGTTCGCGATATCGCCATCGAAAAGGGGATCGACTTTGACGAAGCCGGATTTGCCCAAGCCATGGAGCAGCAACGCCAACAGTCGCGCAAGTCCTGGAAAGGCGGTGATGTCGATCACCTTGAGGCCGGGATCATCGAGCTCGCTTCCCAAGGAAAAAGGACCGAGTTCATCGGTTATGCCACGACCCAGGGCGTGTCCGCGGTCGAAGGGATTATCAATCAGGCAGGACAACTGGTTGCCGAGGCCCGGACCGGTGAGCATCTGCGTCTGTTTTGCGGGCAGACTCCATTTTATGCCGAATCCGGTGGCCAGATTGGTGATCAGGGTGAAATCACCTGGCCGGGCGGTCGGTTTGTGGTCGAGAAAACCTTGGCTCCGGTCGAGGGCCTGATTCTCCATCAGGGGCAGTTGGCGCAAGGGACGCTGACCACCGGGACCCGGGTGGAGTTGACGGTTGCCGACCGGCGGACCGATACCGCCCTCAACCACACCGCCACCCATCTGCTCCAGGCGGCGATGCAAAATGTGCTGGGCGATCATGTCAAGCAGGCTGGTTCCGCGGTCGATCATAACCGCCTGCGTTTTGATTTTACCCATTTCTCGCCGCTGACTCTGGGCGAAATCTTTACCATCGAGCAGTTGGTCAACGCCCAGATTCGCAAGAATACGCCAGTCGACACCGCCCTGCTCGGACGGGAAGAGGCCATCGCCGAGGGGGCCACCGCCCTGTTCGGCGAGAAATACGGGGACGAGGTGCGGGTGGTGACTATCGGCGGGTTCAGCAAAGAACTGTGCGGCGGCACCCATGCCCGGAGGACCGGAGATATCGGCTTTTTCAAGATTGTCATGGAGACCGGCATTGCTGCAGGGGTCCGCCGGATCGAGGCGGTAACCGGGGCAGGTGCGGTCCATTGGGTGCAGGAAACGGCCCGGCAGACGGCCGCGATCAGTGTAGCGATTTCAGGACCGCTCGACGGCGCGGTCGAAAAAATTCAGGGCCTGTTGAAACGGCAGAAGGAACTGGAAAAACAGGCTGAGGCCCTTAATGCCGTCATCGCTCTTTCCAATCTTGACCAGTTGCTGGCGGCCAAGGTCGAGGTCGAGGGGATATCGGTCCTTGCCGCCAGGGTGCCGCTCAATTCTCCGAAAACCCTAAGGGAGATCGGCGATAAGATCCGTGATAAAATGCAGAGCGGCGTCATAGTCCTTGGCGGGGAATTCGAAGGCAAGGCAGCGTTGTTGGCCATGGTCAGCAAGGAACATCACCACCGGGTAAAGGCCGGGGACTTGGTCAGCCGGGTTGCGGCTATTGTCGGCGGCAAGGGCGGCGGACGACCGGATATGGCGCAGGCCGGAGGCCCCATGCCCGATAAACTCGATGAGGCGGTGGGGAAAGTCGTTGGCATTGTCCAAGAACTCGCGGTGGGCTCGAATGCGGCGGCCTGAGAAGATGATCCCATCCGTCGATAACCAGCGTATCGTCATCACCGGCGTCGGCCTGACCGCCCCCGGTGCCGCTAATCTGACCGATTTTAGGGCCAACCTGCTGGCCGGAATAAGCGGGGTCACCACCATCGATCTGCGCTACATGGGCACCCATCCCGCCGGGATTTGCACCTTTGCCGAAACCCGCTATCGCAAAAAACGGGAAAACAGTCGCGGCACCCGTGCCGGTTGCATCGGCGTCTACTGCGCCAATGAGGCCCTAAACGATGCGGCTATCGATTTTTCCGAATATGACCGCGCCGCCACCGGCGTCTATATTGGCCTGACCGAGCACGGCACGGTGGAAACGGAAAATGAAGTCTATAACATCGGGCAGTACCATAACGATGTCAATTACTGGACCCACCATCATAACCCCCGGACGGTGCTTAATAATCCAGCCGGCGAGATTACCATGAACCTGGGGATCACCGGTCCGCATTACGCCATCGGCGCGGCCTGCGCCGCCGGCAATGCCGCCCTGATTCAAGGCGTCCAGATGCTGCGGTTGGGCGAGGTCGAGTTGGCGCTCTGCGGGGGGATTTCCGAGTGTGTCGGTTCTTTTGGCATTTTTGCCAGTTTTCGCTCCCAGGGAGCGCTGGCCGAGCATCCTGACCCCACCCGGGCCAGCCGTCCGTTCGACCGGGACCGCAACGGCATCGTCATCTCCGAAGGCGGCTGCGTCTTCACCCTGGAGCGGCTGGATCGGGCCCTAGCTCGGGAAGCGAAGATTTACGGTGAGATCACCGGGTACGCCATAAACTCGGACGCCAAGGATTTTGTTCTGCCCTATGGCCCCAGGCAGCGGCAATGCATGGAGCAGGCCCTGCGACGGGCGGATCTGCGCCCCTCCGACATCACCATTGTCAACACCCATGCCACCGGCACCAAGCAGGGGGACATCGAAGAGTGTAACGCCATTCGCGACACCTTTGCCGATTGCCCTCAGACCCGGATCAACAACACCAAATCCAGCATTGGCCACGCCATGGGTGCGGCCGGCGTACTGGAACTAGCCGGCAACCTGCCCTCATTTACTGATCATCTGGTCCATCCGACCATCAATCTGGAGCATCTGGACCCGGAATGCGCCCTACCCGGTCTGGTGGCCGGCTCCCCCCAACAACTGGAGCGGGTCGACGCCATTCTCAATAATTCGTTTGGTATGCTGGGGATAAATTCCGTGGTGATCGTTGAGAGATTTGTGGCGAAGTGAAGTCGTGTGTGGTATTTCTCTCAACTTTCGCCGAATTATAACAAGAATCGCCTGTTTTTATATAGAGGAACTGAAGTATGACCCGTGACGAAATCAAGGATGTTATCCTTGAAATCATAGAAGATATTGACGAAGAAGCCGATTTTGCCAATCTTGATGCCGAAGCGCCCCTCCGGGACCAGCTGGATTTGGATTCCATGGATTTCCTGGATATTGTCATGGAATTGCGCAAAAGGTACAAGTTACAGATTCCGGAAGAGGAATACCCGCAGCTCGCCTCGCTGGCCAGTTGCGTCAATTATCTTGAGCCCAAACTGAAAGACGTCTGATTCTTCAAACCGGGAATCTGCCTTCACCGGCGAGTTCCCCTCAGTTCGCCGGTTTTTTTATGCGCACATGGCTGATTATCAGCTCATCATCATTGGAGGAGGCCTGTCGGGAATAGCGGCAGGAATTCGCGCCGCGCGTTTCGGCAGAAAAACGCTGATCCTCGAACAACACGCCCTACCCGGTGGTTTGAATTCCTATTATGTCCGCCAGGGGCATCTGCTCGAAACCGGCCTGCATGCCATGACCAACTGTGCTGCCCCCGGCGATAAACATGCCCCCCTCAATCGACTGTTCCGTCAGTTGCACCTTTCCCGCAAACAGTTCCAACTCCAGGAACAGATCGGCTCGGAAATTCATTTCTGCGGGCAGTCGCTCTTTTTCACCAATGATTCTACCGTGCTGGAGGATGCGATCGCGCGGGCTTTTCCCGCTGGCATCGATCGGTTTCGACTGCTGAAAACGAAGATCGCCCTCTACGATCCCTTTGCCCCTGCGCCCTGGCGTTCCAGCCGGCAGTTTCTCGCTGCCCACCTCCAGGATTCGCGGTTGGAGGACATGCTGCTTCTGCCGCTCATGGTGTATGGCAACGCCGAAGAGCATGACATGGATCTGGGGCAGTTTGTGATCATGTTTCGGGCCGTTTTTGAGGAGGGTTTTTTCCGGCCGTCCGGGACCATGCGGGAGTTTCTCGACCAACTGGTTGGCCAGTACCGCGAATATGGCGGCGAGTTACGCTATCGCGCTCCGGTGGCGGAAATCGTGGTCCGGGATGGGCGGGTGCAGGGGGTCCGACTGGCCGACGGCGAAGAACTGAGCGCCGAGGCAGTCCTCTCCACCGCCGGTATTCCTGAAACCATCCGGCTTTCCGGTTGGGATGACGATGTGGAGCGCTATAGCGGGCGAATGAGTTTCATGGAAACCATCAGCCTGTTACCGCGAAGTCAGGCCGCCACGCTCAGCAGGGAACGCACTATTATTTTTTATCACAACAAACCCGTGCTCAGCTATCGGCGGCCGGATTTTTTCCTCGATACCTCCTGGGGAGTCATCTGCTTCCCTGAGAATTTTGCCGGACAACCCCCCTCTGATTTAATCCAGATCCGAGTGACCAACGCCGCCAATTACCCCCTGTGGAAAGCACTCGCCCCCCAAGCCTACGGGCCCATGAAGCAAAAGTGGACCGCCGCATCCGTCCAGGCCAGCGAGGAAATCATTGGGAATTATCAGCCGTCCATTGTATATCAAGACAGCTTTACCCCCCTGACCATCGAGCGTTTTACCCGTAAGGCCCAAGGGGCGGTGTACGGCAGTGCGGTCAAGATTAAGGATGGGCTTACTCCCTGGCCTAACCTGTTCATCGCTGGCACGGATCAGGGCTATCTGGGGATTGTCGGGGCCATGCTGAGCGGCATTACCGTGGTCAACCGACATCTCCTCCAATGAGACGAGATCGATAGTAATGCAATACACGCCGCTGGATAAGGTCCAGCCCCAATACGATGTGGTGGTGATCGGCTCTGGCCTCGGCGGCATGACCTGCGCTAACCGACTGGCGGAAGCGGGGCATACCGTGCTGCTGCTGGAGCATCACGTCCAACTCGGGGGCCTGGCCACCTGGTTCAAGCGGGGCGGCCATATTTTTGACGTCTCCCTGCACGGCTTTCCCTACGGCATGGTCAAAACCTGTAAAAAATACTGGGGCCGGGCTATCCGTGATTCCATCATCCAGTTGCAGCATATCGTCTTTGATAATCCGCAATTTTCCTTAACCACCACCTTCAGTAAAGACGATTTCATTCGTATCCTCCAGGAGCGATTCGGGGTCAGCCAAACGGTGGTTTCGGAGTTCTTTGCCACGGTCGACGCCATGAATTTCTATGATGACCAAAGGCTGACCACCAGGGAACTGTTTGCCCAATTTTTTCCAGGACGAAGCGACATCCATCGGTTGCTGATGGAGCCCATTACCTATGCCAACGGCTCAACCCTGGATGAACCGGCCATCACCTACGGCATCGTCTTTTCCAATTTTATGAACCGGGGTGTGTTTACCTTCGAGGGCGGAACCGACAAGCTCATCGGGCTGATGGCGGCGGAATTGCTGAATAAAGGGGTGGATATCTGCACCGGGGCGCGGGTGGAGCGCATCCTGGTAGAGGACGGGGTAACCCGAGGGGTGGTAGTCAAAGGCAGGGAAATTAAGGCCACGGCCGTGATTTCCAATGCGGGCATTACCAACACCATCGACAATCTGGTGGGCCCGGAGCAGTTCGCCGCCGATTTCCTCGGCCGTTTCAGCAAGGTGCAGGTTAACAATTCGAGTTGCCAGGTCTATTTTGGTATCCGCAAAGGCGAGTCCATCGGCAATATCGGCGACCTTCTCTTCACCTCGACGGCGGCGGAGTTTTCCTCGGAGGAGATGCGGCGGATGGACACCAAAAGCCGCACCTTTTCGGTCTATTATCCCAAAACCAGGCCTCAGGCTCCGCCCGATTATACCATCGTCGCCTCAATGAACGCCGATTATGACGATTGGGCCAAACTGTCCCCGGAAGCCTACCGTCTGGCTAAGGAGGCGATGATCGAGCGTTGTTTTGATGACTTGGAACGCTATGTCCCTGGGGTTCGCGCCAAAGTGGATACGATCGAGTCGGCCACCCCGCGCACCTTTCATCGCTATACCCTGCACACCAAAGGCACCTCGTTCGGCACCAAGTTTGAGGGGCTTGACATCTCCCGTTCCCTGCACAAACAGATCGACGGGCTTTTTCATGTCGGCAGTGTCGGCATCATCATGAGCGGCTGGCTGGGAGCGATCAACTACGGCGTCATTGTCGCCAACGATGTCGACAGCTATTTAAGGAGCTAAAGGCATCCCCATATCTGCTGAAATTGCTTTTGACCTTTGGGTGTGTTGTTCAGACTTCCGGCGCTTGGCCCTTAATGCCGGGACAGCTTTGATCGATCAATTGCCGGTGGTGGTGTCAATCCAGGCAGCTAAATAATAAGATGAGGACTCATGCTCGAATTTGAAGGAAAAAAAGCGGTGGTGAGCGGAGCGACCCGCGGCATTGGCAAGGCGATCACTGAGGCCCTGCTCGCCCGAGGGGCAACCGTCGTCGGCCTTTATGGCGGCAACCGGCAGGCGGCCGATACCTTTGCCGCTCAGCAGGCGCACTGCGGCCCGCGCTTGCAGTTGCGGCACCTGGATGTCAGCGATTACCAGGCGGCGGCGGATTGCTTCGCGGACCTGGAAGACGAATTCGAAACCCTGGATATTTTGGTAAACAACGCCGGTATCCGCAGAGACGCGGTCCTGGCAATGATGAAGGAGGAGGATTGGCGGCGGGTGCTGGATGTCAATCTGACCGGCGGCTACATTCTGTCGAAGTTTGCCGTGCCTTTGATGATGAAACAGAAATACGGCCGGATCGTTTTTATCACCTCCCCCATGGGTCATCTCGGTTTCTCCGGTCAGAGCAACTACGCCGCGTCCAAGGCGGGCCAGATTGGGCTGATGAAGTCGCTCTCCAAAGAGGTGGCCAAGCGTAAGATCACCGTGAATTGTGTGTCGCCAGGTTTCATCAGCACCGGTTTCATCGACGACCTGCCTGAAGTGCAACTCAAGGAATACAAAAAGCTGGTGCCTGCCGGTCGCTTCGGGACGCCGGCCGAGGTGGCGGAGGCGGTGTTGTTTTTGTGCAGTGAGGGCGCGGCCTACATCAACGGTGCCGTGCTGGAGATCACCGGCGGTTTATGAGGGCTGTGATGCGTGACGAATTCATTTTGGCCCGGATTCCCCATCGGCCACCTTTTCTCTGGCTCGACCGGGTGTTGGAGATTTCCGGGGAAACCATTCGGGCGGAAAAGGTGGTGCCCGAGGATCTGGAACTCTTTCAGGGCCATTATCCCGGTTATCCGTTGATGCCGGGGGTTTTGCTCTGTGAAGCGGTTTTTCAAGCCGGGGCCCTGTTGATCGGCGAATTGGTGCGGCAGGACCCTGCCGTGAAAGAGGCCGCTGCACCATCGGTGCCGGTGCTGACCCGGATTCTGGGAGCCAAATTTAAACGCGAGGTTCGTCCGGGCGATACGCTGGAAATCTCCGCGACCCTGGTGGAGCGGTTGGGGCCGGCCTGGCTGTTGAAAGGCAAGGTTCGGGTGGGCGGTAAAGTGGCGGTGCAGGTCGAGTTCGCCTGTGCACAGAAGGGGGCATAGTTGAGTTTTCTTGGTTTTGAAGGCAGCAGAATTGTGATATTCGGCTTGGCCAATAAAAAATCGGTAGCCTGCAGCATCGGTCGGGTGCTGGTCGAGGCCGGTGCCGAGGTGATCCATGTGGTCAGGAGCGCGCAGCGGGCAGAAACAGCCGCCAAGCTTTTCCCAGACAATCTGATTTTTCTCTGTGACGTCGAAGAGGAAGACAATATCATCCGGGTCCGGGACGCCATCAGCCGTCAGATAACCGGCCCCATCGACGGGATCGTCCATTCCATTGCCTTTGCCAACTACGCCGACGGGATGCGCCCTTTCCATCAAACGCCGAAAAAGGATTTCCTCCAAGCCATGGATATCTCCTGTTATTCCTTCATCGCCATAGCTAATCATTTCAAGGAGTTGCTGTCCAATCAAGCCTCGCTGGTGACCATCTCCATTTCCTCTACCCGCATGGCCGCCGAAAATTACGGCTATATGGGCCCGGTCAAAGCGGCACTGGAAAGCTCGCTCTGTTTTCTGGCCAAAAGTTTTTCCGCCTTTTCTGAGGTTCGGTTCAATGCGGTTTGTCCCGGCTTGCTCAAGACTTCGGCCTCCGCCGGCATTCCCGGCTACATCGAGAGTTATCTTTTTGCCGAACAGGCCACCCTGCGCAAAAAAGCCGTGCAGACCCAGGAGGCTGCCAATGTGGCGGCATTCCTCCTTTCCCGGCGTGCCTCGGGCATGAACGGCCAGTGCCTGGTGGTAGACGCCGGTATGGGCATGAATTTTTTTGACGCCCATATTGTCGGCAAAACGGTGGCTTAATGGTTCCGGCAACCGCCCTGGATCAAGTGCTTGCGGTTGAACCGGGGACGAAATGATACCGCCGCTATCAATGCTCGCCCGTTTGTTAGCGATGGTGCGGCACACCAAGGACGTGTTTTTATCGCCGGCCACCCCTCTGTCGGTCAAAATCGTTTTGGGCCTCGGCTTGCTCTACACTCTGTCCCCCTACGATCTGATCCCCGAATGGGTTCCTATCTTTGGGGTCATGGATGATCTAGCCCTGGCCGCCTTTTTGATTGCCTGGGCCAACAATTTCAGGATACCGAAAGACTGAAATCGGATGGCGGCAACGCCGTCTGCCTATCCACGGATCCCCCCATTTTAAGGAGATGAAAAGGATGAGAGGAGCACTTGCTTGCTGATGCGGTATACCAATGTCTGTCTGCACGATTTCGGCTATGTTTTGCCGCCGGTCCTTTTATCCTCCACCGCTATTGAAGAGCGCCTCCAACCGTTGTATGAACGGTTGAAGTTGCCTGCCGGGCGGCTCGAATTGATGACCGGAATCAAAACGCGGCGGTTATGGGAGCAGGGCACCCGGCCAAGCGCCGGGGCGGCATCGGCCGGCGCCTTGGCCATCGCCAGGGCCGGAGTCCCGATCGACGACCTGGAGTGCCTGCTGTTTACCTCAGTGAGTCGCGACATGATGGAACCGGCGACCGCCTCGTTTGTTCATCGGTCGCTTGACCTGCCGCCGTCCTGCCTGCTCTTTGATATCTCCAATGCCTGCCTGGGTTTTCTCGACGGCATGCTGATGCTTGCCAATATGCTCGAATTAGGGCAGGTCCAGGCCGGGTTGCTGGTGGCCTGCGAGACCGCCGAGGACCTCATCGAGTCCACCCTCGCTCATCTGCTCGCCGACCTGACTCTCAACAGGAAGTCGATCAAACCGCTGTTCGCCTCCTTGACCATTGGTTCCGGAGCGGTGGCGCTGGTCATGACTTCCCGGCATTACCGGGACAGCGGCCATTACCTGCAAGGCGGAGCCTGTCGGGCGAACACCGCTCATAACGACCTTTGCCAGGGCGGGAAAAATGCTGAACAGGGCACGCTGATGGCTACCGATTCCGAGCAACTGCTCGCCAAAGGGATTGAGACCGCCGATGCCTGCTGGCAGGCCTTTGGGCAGGAACTGGGTTGGTCGAAAGCCTCCATTGACCGCTTTTTCTGTCACCAAGTCGGTAAAGCCCACGCCCAGTTGCTGTTTGAGACCCTGAAACTCGATCCGATCAACAATTTTGAGACCCTGCCGCAGTTGGGCAATGTCGGCTCGGTATCCGCCCCCATTACCATGGCCATGGGGATTGAGCAGGCGGCCTTGGTGCCTGGACAGCGGGCGGCGATTCTGGGCATCGGTTCCGGGATCAACTCGCTCATGCTGGGGATTGACTGGTGACAACCAACAGCTATCTGCCCGATTTGGCAGAGTATCCTTATCAATCCCGTAGGTTCGAGATCGACGGTGGCCATAATATGGCCTACCTCGATGAAGGCGAAGGTCCGGCGGTGGTCATGGTGCATGGCAATCCTTCCTGGTCCTATCTGTACCGCAATCTGGTCAGCGGCCTACGCGACCGCTATCGTTGCATTGTTCCCGATCATCTCGGCTGCGGTTTCTCCGATAAACCGGCGAATTACCCTTACCGGTTAAGTAACCATATCGATAATCTCGAGCACTTGCTGGAAAAACTGGGCGTCAAACGCTGCATCCTGGTCGTCCATGATTGGGGCGGCGCCATCGGCATGGGTTGGGCGGGCCGCCATCCCGAACGGATCGTCGGCCTGGTGGTCCTGAATACCGCCGCGTTTCGGTCACCGCGGATTCCTCTGCGCATCGCCCTCTGCCGCTGGCCAATCTTGGGCAGCCTGCTAGTTCGCGGGTTAAACGGCTTTGCCCGCGCCGCCACTTTTATGGCGGTGACCCGATCAATGCGGCCTGAAATCGCCAAGGGATTTCTCGCCCCTTATAACAGTTGGCGCCATCGGATCGCAGTCCTCCGTTTTGTCGAAGATATCCCGATGGATGCGGGGCACCCTTCATGGACGACCCTGGTCGCGGTCGAATCAACACTGCCCTTGCTCCAGCAATTCCCGATGCTGCTGTGCTGGGGCGGTCACGATTTCTGTTTTAACAAAACTTTTTATGAGGAGTGGCGTACCCGCTTTCCCCAGGCTGAGGCGCATTATTTTCCGGATGCCGGCCATTATGTGCTGGAGGATAGTTTGCCCGAGATCCTGCCGCTCATCGATGGGTTCCTCGCGCGCACCACAAGTTGCGACTAATGGATTACAATATTGCCAATGCGCTTCGTCGGGTAGCCGCAACCCAAGGAACACAAACAGCCCTGATTGCCAAAGAAGGTCGGCGCTGGCACCAGTGGTCGTTTGCCGAACTCCGGCAGCATAGCGAAGGCTTTGCCGCAGCCCTGCAAACAGCCGGGGTAGCGCAGGGCGACCGGGTCATGCTGATGGTTAGGCCATCCCTGGAATTTATCTGCCTGACCTTTGCCCTTTTTCAACTGGGGGCGGTGGTCATTCTGATTGATCCGGGGATGGGCTATAAAAACCTGTTGCGCTGCATCGGTGGTGTCCGACCTGATATCTTGGTCGGCATTCCCAAGGCGATCCTGTTCAGCCGCATTTTTCGAACCCCCTTTGCCACGGTCCGCAAACGAATCTGTGTCGGCCGTTCCCTGCTGAATCCCGGCAGTCGGATCGACCGCTTCATACGACTGGAGCCATTCCCGCACAGTTATCAGGCCCAGGAGTCCGATCCGGCGGCGATCATCTTCACCACCGGATCCACCGGCCCACCCAAAGGGGTGTTATACACCCACGGCATCTTTCATGCCCAGTTGGGTATAATTCGCGATTATTATGGAATCGGCCCGGGCGATATCGATCAACCCGGATTTCCGCTCTTCGGTCTGTTTGCCACCGCCTTGGGCGCGACGGCAGTGATCCCCGATATGGACCCGACCCGTCCGGCCCAAGTCAATCCGGTAAAATTCGTCCGCACCCTCATTCGCCATCAGGTGAGCTATTCCTTCGGGTCACCGGCTATCTGGAATGTGGTCAGCCGTTACTGCCTGGAACGGCAGATTGTCCTGCCGGTCAAAAAAGTGCTGATGGCCGGAGCCCCGGTGTCAGGGGAACTGGTGGAGCGCGTCCAACGGATTCTGCCGGCGGACAGCCAAATTTTCACCCCCTACGGCGCCACCGAGAGCTTGCCGGTCGCCTCCATTGAAGGGGAGGAAATCGTCCAGCAAACCTGGCCACTGACCCGGACGGGACGAGGGACCTGTGTCGGCCGAGCCCTCCCGGGGATCGGCATCCGCATCATCGCACCGGTTGACGGGCCCATTGCTTCATGGTCGGAGGTGGTTGTGCTGTCACCGGGAACTATCGGTGAAATTGTGGTCCAAGGGCCGGTGGTTACCCGGTCCTATGTCAACAATGCGAACGAAAACCAACAGGCTAAGATTTTCGAAGGCCAGGCCTTTTGGCACCGGATGGGCGACATGGGCTGGCTTGATGACCAGCAGCGGTTATGGTTTTGCGGGCGCAAAGCGCATCGGGTCCATACTGTTAAAGGCGTCCTGTATACAGTGCCCTGCGAGGCTATTTTCAATGAACATCCCCTGGTGAGGCGTTCTGCACTGGTCGGTCTCGGTGCCCCGGGAACGCAGCAACCGGTGATCGTAGTTGAACCCTGTGCAGCGATCAACAATCAGGCGCTGTTCTTTACCGAACTCCGTGGGTTGGCCCAGGCCAACAAACGGACCGAGGACATCGAATTGTTTTTGATCCATCCCGAATTCCCTGTGGACATTCGGCATAATGCCAAGATTTTTCGTGAAAAACTGACCGATTGGGCCTGCAGAAAATTGCAACTGCCCACAGGGTGATAGTGGGGCGGATTCATTCAGTCTGAATGAAAAGGCGTAACCGTAGCAAGGGTGGTTAGGAAGGCCTGATTCTGGAAATGGAAGATTTGCAAGGCGTAAACAATGGAAAAAGTTTTGGTGACCGGAGGTGGCGGGTTTATCGGTAAGGCTCTAGTTGGTGAGCTCGTCAAACGCGGGATCGCGGTCGCGGTGGTCGGGCGCAACCCTTATCCGGAACTAACAGCTTTGGGCGTGGAATGCTACCAGGGAGATATTCGCGACCTTACATTTCTTGAGCGGGTTATGGAAGGCAGGGATACGGTTTTTCACGCTGCCGCCAAGGCAGGTATTTGGGGTCCGCGAGAAGAATATTATTCGATCAATTTGACCGGTACAGTCAATGTTCTTACCGCTTGCCGGAGAAAAGGCGTACGGCAGTTGGTCTATACCTCGACCCCATCGGTGGTGTTTGACCAGAGCAGTATGGAAGGAGCGGACGAAACCGCACCTTATGCGCGAACACCACTATGCCATTACGCCGCCAGCAAAATCCTGGCTGAAAAAGAAGTGCTGGGGGCTCAATCGAACAATCTCAACACGATAGCCCTCAGGCCACATCTGGTTTGGGGCCCAGGGGATCATCACCTTGTGCCGCGATTACTCGAGCGAGGGAGAAACAGAACCCTGAAAATCGTCGGCAACGGAACGAATCGAGTGGATATCGCCTATATCGACAATGTCGTCCATGCCCATATCCTGGCGGCGGACCACCTGCACGCCGGCGGATGTGGCGCCGGCCAGGCCTTTTTCATTGGCCAGGACGAGCCAGTGCTACTCTGGTCGTGGATCAACGAGTTGTTCGCCCGAATGAACATTGCCCCGATAACCGCGAATGTGCCCTTTATCCTGGCCAGCGTTGCCGGGTTGGGATTGGAAATCCTCCACACCATGTTGCGCTCACGACAGGAACCGAAAATGACCCGGTTTGTCGCCCATCAGCTAGCGAAATCCCACTGGTTCTGTCATAACAAAGCCAAGCAATTACTCGGGTATCACCAGCAGGTAGCTACTGCTGAAGGGATGGATCGGCTGACCAGCTGGCTGCAGCAAACCGGAGCGGGGAAATAAGAGGATTACGGGGCGCCAAGGTCCGGTTTTTCGGCGGTTCGCGACGAATGAGAAACAGCGGGTCGAGCGCAGTGTTCCTTGCCGGAAAGGACAAAGCTTCCCATGCTTGTGACGGTTGGAAGACCCAGCAACAAGCATAACTGACAAATCCTATAAATTATATTTAAAAAGATTTGACAGCTGATGGATTTTTCAGTAGTTATCCTGAGCGGAAGATGAACCGCCATTCACTTGATTTGGCGGGTATTTGCCATATTTACAGTAATGAGGGGTAGTTAGTATGATTTCGATTGATGTTACGATGCTGATGCACATGATCAACATGGTTGTATTGATGTTCGTCCTCAATGCAATTCTGTACAAGCCTGTGCTGGGCATCCTGGAAAAAAGGGCGCAGAAAATCGAATCCCTGAATGGCGATGTTGCGCAGTTTGAGCAAGATGCCCGTCAGCGTCAGGCCGAGTTGGATAAAAAAATGCGAGAGGCGAGCAATAAGGCAAAAAAAGCCTTAGATGGCGCCCGTGCCCAAGCCCAGGCCGCTGGAGCAGAGAAACTTGCGGTGATCCGCAAGGAAACCGATGGTGTGAAAGAAAAACAACTGGCCGATCTCAAGGCGCAAGTCGAGATCGCCAGGAAAGACCTTCAGTTGAATACCGCTGGGTTTGCCCAGGCAATGGCAGGAAAGATTCTTGGAAGGAGTTTGGACGCATGAGAGCTCGGATCAAAACTTTATTAGGGTCGGTATTTCTAGCGATTCTGATCAGTGCAGCTCCTGCTGCACTTGTTTCAGCGAGTGAGAAGCCGGCTGCAGTCGAACACGGTGCAGTCAAGGCCGATGCGGTACATGGGGCGACGCCGGCAGCATCAACAACGGCTATTTCTCAGGATGCAACAACCGGGCATGCAACCGCAGCACAAGAGGGTGCCCATGGCGGTGGCTTAGCGAGTTCCTTGGCACCTGCCAAATTGAAAGATTTGTTTTGGCGTGCGGTTAACTTTCTCGCTTTGGTAGTGCTGCTGGTAAAGTTTGCAGGGAAGCCGATCAGTGCAGGGCTAAGCGGACGTCAGCAACAGATCAAGGACGACTTGGAAGACCTCACCAGGCGCCGTGATGAGGCTGAGCAATCCTACAAGGAATTCGAAGTGCGGCTCGCCGGCATGGAGCAGGAGATGGAGCGGATCGTGCAAAAAGCCATCGCCCAAGCCCAAAATGAGAAAGAACGGATACTGGCGGATGCCGAGAGAGCTGCGGAGGATATAAAACGCCAGGCCGAAGCGGCGGTGCAAGGAGAGTTGGAGGATGCTAAACGAACACTCCGAGACGAGGTTGCCGAACAGGCAGCCGCCATGGCTGAACAGTTGATCATCAGCAATTTGACCTCAGCGGATCAGATTGCCATCACCGAACAGTATCTTGAAAGAGTGGGTGCGGTACAGTGAGACATACAATATTAGCCCGACGATATGCCAAGGCGCTTTTTTCCCTGGGAAAAGAGCAGGACAAAGCGGAAGAATACAGTGCAATGCTGGGTGACATCGCCGCATTGTATAGTGAGAGCACTGCAGGATTGGGAGACGCGGTCACCAACCCCATGTATCCGCTTGACGTGCGCCAGAAGGTAATGGCTAAAATAGCCGAGCTCATTCAGGCGGACGCCATTATGACCAGTTTTCTCAACCTCTTGATCGAGAAAAAAAGAGCCGATATCTTACCCGATATTGCTTATGAAATGCAAGCGATGGTGGATAAAGACCAGAACATCAGTCATGGTTCTATTGTCTCCGCTGTTGCGCTTGACAGTTCACTGTTGGGTAAGATTCAAACCACATTAGAAAAATTAACAGGTAATCGAGTTATACTAGAAACCCAGGTTGATCCGTCCATTATAGGCGGCATAATTGCCAAGGTAGGTGACTTGGTGCTGGACGGAAGTATAAAGACGCAACTTAATGGATTAAAGGAATCTATCAAGGGGAGAGAATAGTCAATGCAGATCAAAGCCGAAGAAATTAGCCAGATTATTAAAGACCAAATCGCTGGCTATAAAAAAGATATTGACCTGAAGGAAACCGGAACCGTACTTTCTGTTGGTGACGGTATTGCCCGTGTATATGGAGTTGAAAACTGCCAGGCCATGGAACTCCTCGAGTTTCCTGGCAACATCTTTGGACTGGCCCTGAACCTTGAAGCAGATAACGTAGGTTGTGCAGTACTTGGCGACGTTCGAGACATCAAGGAAGGGGACATCGTCAAACGAACCGGTAAAATCGCCATGGTACCGGTCGGGCCTGAGATGGAAGGCCGGGTTGTTGATGGTATCGGCCAGCCTATCGATGGTAAGGGACCGATCACCGCCAAGGAATATCGCAAGATGGAAGTTATCGCCCCTGGCGTTATTGCCAGAAAAGGCGTTCATGAGCCCTGCTACACCGGCGCAAAAGCTGTTGACGCCATGACCCCAGTCGGCAAAGGGCAACGTGAGTTGGTTATTGGTGATCGACAGATCGGCAAGACTGCGCTTTGTGTAGACGCAATCATTGCCCAGAAAAATACCGATGTGCATTGTATTTATGTCGCCATCGGCCAAAAGAAATCAACTGTAGCGTTGGTTGTGGAAAATCTGCGCAAGCATGGCGCCATGGAATACACCACGGTGGTAGCGGCTTGCGCCTCAGATCCTGCCCCTATGCAGTATGTTTCCGCTTTCGCTGGATGCGCAATGGGCGAATATTTCCGGGATAATGGTCAACATGCCTTGATCATCTACGATGATCTTTCCAAGCAGGCCGTTTCCTACCGCGAGCTTTCTCTGTTGCTCCGTCGTCCCCCCGGACGTGAAGCCTATCCCGGTGACATTTTCTTCAATCATTCACGGTTGCTGGAACGTGCTGCCAAATTAAACGATGCTCTTGGCGCCGGTTCACTGACTGCGTTGCCGATCATTGAGACCCAGGCCGGTGACGTTTCCGCCTTTATTCCTACCAACGTAATTTCGATTACTGACGGTCAGGTATATCTGGAACCCAGCCTCTTCTTTGCCGGTGTTCGGCCAGCTATTAACGTCGGTCTTTCTGTTTCCCGCGTTGGTGGATCCGCCCAGGTAAAAGCGATGAAACAGGTTGCCGGTACGCTTCGACTCGACTTGGCCCAATATCGTGAACTCGCTGCTTTTGCAGGCTTTGGCTCTGATCTTGATGCTGCTACCCAGGCCCAGTTGACACGTGGTGCACGACTCGTCGAGATCTTGAAACAGCCACAATATCAGCCCCTACCCATGGAAAAGCAGGTTACCATCATTTTCGCCGGCACCAAAGGGTTTCTTGATAAATTCCCCGTCAACACTCTCGCTGATTACGAGAATGAACTTTACGGATATATTGAGGCCAATGAACCCAGTATTTTTGGCGAACTTCGAGATAAGCAGGCCATCTCAGCCGAATTGGAAGAGAAAATGAAAAAAACACTGGCATCCTTTGGTGAAACCTTCAAGGCTACAAAGGGCCTGAATTAAGCACAAGGGTAGACACTTATGCCTGGATTAAAGGATGTCAAAGATAAAATAAGCGGCGTAAAGAAAACCGCGCAGATTACTAAAGCCATGAACATGGTGGCTTCAGCTAAGTTGCGCGGTGCCCAGCAAAAGATGGAAGCCTTCCGTCCCTATGCTGGTAAATTCGCCGAGGCAATGCGCGATCTCTCCGGAGGCATCGATAGCGGTGACCTCCCACTGATGGAAGTTCGAGACGTCAAAACTGTTGAGATAGTCGTAGTGACCTCCGACAGAGGATTGTGCGGCAGTTTCAATGCCCACATCATAAAAACTGCGGAAAGACTCTGTAGACAATATGAAGCCGCCGGGAAAAAGGTAAGCTTTGTGACCGTCGGGAAGAAAGGAACGCAATCCCTCAAAAAATCAGGAAAACTGAGGCTTGCATTTAACGATATCATGGGTTCGTTTCAAATGTTCAATGCCCGTGAAATTTCTCAGAATATTACAGAAGCCTTCCTTAATGGCGATAGTGATCAGGTTGATATAGTTTACGGTAGATTCTACTCCGTAGGTGTGCAAAAACCGGAACGAGAAGATTTGCTGCCGATTAAATCGTTAAGCGTTGATGAAGGCGGCACTTCCAGCAAAGGAGAGGTCTCTGGATCCTATACCTATGAGCCGGATCCTGGAGAAATTATGGAAGTTCTTCTTCCTCTCTTTTTAAACGTGCAGGTTTATCATGCCATGCTCGAAGTCGGTGCCAGTGAACACGCAGCTCGGATGACCGCCATGGACAATGCGACTAAAGCTTGCAAAGATATGATCAAGGATTTAACACGGCTTTACAACAAAGCCCGTCAGGCAGCCGTTACGGGTGAACTGATGGACATCGTTGGTGGTGCCGAGGCACTTAAAGGATAATTCGTACCACAGGGTATTTTAATAGATTAGAGGAGGCCATTTCAAATGGATGAGGCACGAGTAGGAAAAATTATACAGGTTATCGGACCGGTAGTTGACGTTGAGTTTGAGCCGGGCAACCTGCCTGATATTATGAATGCGCTTTATATTACCAATCCTGGAATAAATGATGATCCGGACAACTTGGTATGCGAAGTTGCCCAACATCTTGGCGATAATGTTGTCCGTACCGTTGCCATGGATCAAACCGATGGTCTGGTTCGTGGTATGGCCGCGAGAGACTCCCGCAACCCCATTACCATCCCTGTCGGCGCCCCTGCCCTTGGCCGGATCATGAATGTCGTCGGCCGACCAGTTGATGGTTTGGGTCCGATCAACTCTGAAAAAATGATGTCGATTCACCGCGCTGCCCCAGCATTTACTGAGCAGGACACCGAAGTCAATGTTTTGGAGACCGGCATCAAGGTCATCGATCTCCTCGTTCCTTTTCCACGCGGTGGAAAAATGGGGCTGTTCGGAGGCGCAGGTTGTGGCAAGACTGTTATCATGATGGAAATGGTTAATAACATTGCTATGCAGCATGGTGGCATCTCAGTTTTCTGTGGTGTTGGTGAGCGTACCCGTGAAGGCAACGATCTGTACCATGAAATGAAAGAATCCGGCGTTTTGCCGAAAGCCGCATTGGTTTACGGACAGATGACCGAACCTCCAGGGGCGCGCTCCCGTGTTGCTTTGACCGGTTTGACTGCGGCCGAATATTTCCGCGATGAAGAAGGCCAGGATGTGCTCTTCTTTGTTGACAACATCTTTCGTTTTACCCAGGCAGGTTCTGAGGTTTCCGCGCTTCTCGGTCGTATCCCTTCCGCAGTAGGTTATCAGCCTACCTTGGCAACGGACCTTGGTGCATTGCAGGAACGCATCACTTCTACCAATAAAGGTTCTATCACCGCCGTTCAGTGCGTTTATGTTCCTGCCGACGACCTTACCGACCCTGCCCCGGCAACCACTTTTGCCCATCTAGACGGAACCGTTGTTCTGAGTCGTCAGATTGCTGAGTTGGGGATTTACCCCGCAGTCGACCCACTTGACTCCACCTCACGTATTCTGGATCCCAATGTTGTCGGGCAGGAGCATTACCTTACCGCACGTGGTGTACAGGTTTCTCTGCAGAAATATAAAGAATTACAGGATATCATCGCGATCCTCGGAATGGATGAGCTTTCCGAAGAAGATCAATTGACGGTTACCCGTGCCCGAAAGGTGCAGCGATTCCTCTCGCAGCCTTTCCATGTCGCAGAGGTTTTCACCGGAACTCCTGGTAAATATTGCAAGGTTGCCGATACGGTTCGGGGTTTCAAAGAAATTCTGGATGGCAAGCATGATGATATCCCAGAGGCTGCCTTTTACATGGTCGGTGGCATTGATGAAGCCGTAGAAAAAGCCGCTTCCCAAAAAGCTAAAGCCTGATTCCTTTTACGCTGAAGCGAGGTAAGAGCAAATGGCACAAATTCATTTAGAAGTTGTTACTCCAAGTGGAGCAGTTGTCAGCGAAGGGGTCGATATCGTCACAGCCCCCGGCGTTGGCGGAGAGTTTGGTGTTCTGGCCAACCATGCGCCTTTTTTGAGTACGATCAAAACAGGCACACTGACCTTTAAAAAGGACAAAACCATAAAGTATTTGATGGTGAGTGGTGGATTTGCCGAGGTATCCAGTAACAAAATCACCTTTCTGGTCGAAAGTGCTGAATTTGGGCAGGATATTGACGTGAATCGGGCGATGCGGGCCAAAGAACGGGCCGAACGACGCTTAGTACAAGCCCAGCAAGCAACCGAACGGGTTAATCGAATACGGGCGGAAGCTGCCTTGCAACGAGCAATGGCTCGGCTCAAAGTAGCAGAGATGACCCGTCATTGACCGATATTTTCTCAATGTTTGTTTTAAAAGCCGCCTTTTTAAAAGGCGGCTTTTTTTTTGCTCAATAGCGCTTAACACTGGATCGCATATTTATTATTATATTGGCGATTATGCTTTGAAAATTTCATTCGTGGCATTACAATCATATATTTTTGCCGTTAACTCACCAATATGGGGGTGCCACTTGGTGAGGCTGCCAGGTCTAAGGCCATCGTAGAGGCGCTGCAGTTGAGTTAAGCCATGTTAGTCCTGCAGACATGCGTGGTCCAACCGTGTTTCTCGGTGAAGATAGTGGCCACCCCGTTATTTTCCGTAGAAGATTCCCCTTAGCGACAGTCAACTGTCATTGGTTCCTTGCAGTTTACGGTGCAGGACCTGCACTGAACCGCCTGATAGGCTAGAACGGTGATGTACAAGTGGCGAACGGCCCGATCTATCACCACAAGGCAGACCGGCGTCATCCCCTTTCCGGCTACAAAAATTTAGGCCGGTGGCTATCATGGCCGAAGGACAGAAGTGAGTGCCCCTTGGGCTTATCATCTGGCCAAAAGTATCAAGTTGAACACCTTGGAAGTAAACAGGATGTCGCAGGAACTGCAGTAACGCGCTGACTAAAGTTCTACCTCCGGAGGTCGCAACCGACTACCAAAAACTCGTCGCAACCTATGATGACGGGATCAATCGTTATGACAACGAGAAACAAGACCTTAAGAAAAAAGTTGAAGAAACCGCCTTGGCCAAACTTCACTATCTCTGGAGTGCCACCTCGGCTGACTGTTTCTCTCCCTCATTGCCTGGCGGCCATTCTACTAACGCCACATCATCTTGATCGCTGCAAGCTGAGTCGATCCTGACAATCACCTCTCCGAATCGTTCTTCAACCCGGCCCCCTCCCCTTCACCCCTTCTGTTGCTGAAAGAGCTGCTGGTTTGCGAAGGTCAAGAGGATGGCAAAAACCATTGCCGCGGCGCCCAAAAGGACATTGTAATATACTGGCGCGATTAGGGCTATTCGGATCATCAGGGTTGAAAGAGCATAGCCGGAGTTGCGGAATATCATCTTGGCTGACGGGTGAAAGCACTGGGAAACAAGCACAATAAGGATGTCGGTGAGGATCAACTGGGTATAGAAACCGTGAAGGAAGTCAGGATGCTCCACTCCCAGAATGGTCTGATAGGCAGAATACCCCCCCATCAGGATAAACGAGACCAGCAAGAGCAGGGAAATCGCTTTTTTCGAGGCCACAAATCCATACAAATCCATATGACGGCCATCATCCTCACTCCGTTTCTGAATCTTGTAATAGACCCCAAGCAGGGTAAAAACCAGGAGCGCCCCGAAACCACTCGCCAGGATGTGCAGCACTTTCTCCTCATTGCCCAGGTAGCTGAGCGGCTCAGTAAAATAGGAAAGTTCCTTGAAGGCATTACGGATAAGAATCAGCGAAAGAATTTCAAACTGCTTGCCCAGCGAGCGAGAGAAAGAACAAGGCAGAACAAAAATTAGGCTGATCACCTCCAGGATGAGGATGACGGTAAAGGCCGCATGCACCGCAAAAAAATGGTTTCTTGACACAATCGCTGCCAACCCGGAGGGCAAGAAGCCCTGCCGGTTTAATTCAATGACCGCCAAGCTACACAAAAACAGAAATACCATCCCTACCGAAATCTTGCGATACAACCGTTCATGCTCGTAAAAAGTTTGCAGCGGATCAAAAATATAGGTGATTTTAGCAAAGAGTGTGTCCATGGCAGGGGGGGATCCTTTCTTGTGGATTGATAGAGAACGGGGCTATCAGCACAACTCCCGAAAAAAAACAAGCTCAAAAATAGTGACAATTATGACCTATTAGCGTTAAGCACACACCCCATGGTCCTGCCCCTTTTTCCCCACAGGGTTCATCGGGATCGGAAAAACCGGAGCCGGTTGGCGTTGGTGACTACAGTCACCGAAGAAAGCGCCATGGCGGCACTAGCAAACATGGGTTCCAGTAGCCATCCGGTGAGCGGATAGAAAAGGCCAGCGGCCAAAGGGATACCGATGACGTTATAGATAAAGGCACCGAACAGGTTTTGTTTGATGTTGCGGATGGTAGCGCTGGAGATGGCGATGGCGGTGGCCACCAGATGAAGGCTGTCGCCGGTCAAGGTGATATCGGCGTTCTCGATAGCCACATCGGTGCCGCTGCCAAGGGCAAAGCCGGTATCAGCCTGGGCCAGGGCTGGTGCGTCGTTGACGCCGTCGCCGACCATGCCGACCTTATAGCCCTGTTGCTGCAACCCCTCGATCACCCGCAGTTTCTCCTCCGGTAAAATCTCGCTATAAACCTCGTTAATCCCGACTTCACCGGCCACAGCCGTAGCGGTCGCCCGGTTATCGCCGGTGCACATGACCACCACAATCCCCAAATGCTGCAGGGCAGCGATGGCAGCTGCCGATTCTCTACGCACCGGATCTTTAAGAATCAGGAGCCCAAGGAGCTGTTGATTGCGGCCCAGCCACACCGGCGTACCTCCCTGAACCGCCTGACGAGAAGCCTCCGCTGCCAATTCGGCGGGCAAGGCCAGTCCCTGTTCCGCAAGAAAATGATCGTTGCCAAGCAGATAACGGATGCCGTCCCGCTCTGCCTGCACGCCCCGGCCGGGAATCGCGATGAAGTTCTCCAAGGCAGGCAGCGGCTCGCCTTGCTGCTGTTGCGCCACCAGCACGGCCTCGGCCAGCGGATGTTCGGAACCGCTCTCCAGGCTCGCCGCCCAGAGCAGCACCTCGTGTTCGCTGGAGCCAGCAGCCGGGAAAATTGCGGTCACGGCTGGCCGGCCCTCGGTGAGGGTGCCGGTCTTGTCGACCACCACATGGGTAAGGGTGGAGGCGGTCTGGAGGGCGTCACTGTTGCGGATCAGGACATTTTCGGCGGCGGCCCGGCTGGTGCCGACCATGATCGCAATCGGCGTGGCCAGACCAAGGGCGCAGGGGCAGGCGATCACCAGCACCGCAATGGCTGCGGTCAGCGCAAAGGCCAGACGTGGCTCTGGGCCCAAGGCCATCCAGAGGCCAAAGGTTGCCAGAGCGATGAGCAGCACCACGGGCACAAAAACGCCGGCAATCCGGTCAACCAGGCGGCCGATGGGCGGCTTGCTCAGTTGCGCCGCCTTGACCATACGGATGATCTGGGCCAAAGTGGTTTCTTCGCCCAAACGGGTGACCTTGAGGACAAAAGCCCCACTCCGGTTCATGGTGCCGCCGGTGACCGCATCCCCAACCACCCGGACAACCGCCACCGGCTCGCCGGTGAGCATCGATTCGTCGATCGTGGTCCGCCCCTGGGTGATTATCCCGTCGATGGGCACCTTTTCCCCGGGCCGCACCCGCACCGGATCACCGACCCGCAGCAAGCTGACTGGGACCTCAACCTGCCCTGCCGCACGGATAACCCAGGCGGTCTTGGCGCGAAGGCCGACCAGGGAGCTAATCGCCTCGCTAGTGGTCCGCTTGGCCCTGGTTTCCAGGGCATGGCCCAATTGCAGGAAAGCCAGGATCATCACCGAAGCATCAAGATAGAGGTGATTGCCGCCGCCGGGTATGAATTCCGGGTCCGCAATCACCAGTACCGAGGACAGCCAGGCCGCGCCGGTGCCCAAGGCCACCAGGGTATCCATGTTGGCGGACAGGTGGCAGGCCTGTTTCCAGGCACCGATGAAATAGTTGCGGCCGCTGAAAACCATGGTGAGCAGACAGAGCAGGGCCGCCCCTGCCCAGAAGGCCCGGCCTTCATGGAGATGCGGAAAGAGGCCGGACATATGACCTGCCATGACACCGAAACCCACCACACCAGCAAGGATGGCCCGCTGCCAGGAACGACGAATTTCTAGTCGGGTCTCCTCGGCCTGCTGGAGGGAGGGATCGGCATAGGCCTCCTCCAATACCCCTTGGTAGCCGATGTCGGCCAACCGCAGCAGGACATCAGCCGGATGCTGCTGGGTCGACATCCGCAGACGACCCGCCTCGATGGCCACCACCGTAGCCGTATCCTGGGCCTGGAGAACTTCGAGAATCTGCTCCAAATCGGCAGCCGAAGGCAATGGCTGGAGCTTGATAAAAAAAATATTCGCGGCTACGGGCCGGCCCCGCAGAGATGCTCCGTACCCTTGGGCCAGGATTGCCCGGACGACCTGTTCAGGAACACCGCCCCGTACCTGCGCTTTTTTTTCGACCAGATGGACCCCCACTTCAACAACGCCCGGCACGGCACCGATCGCCTGTTCCACCTTCGAAACACAACTGGCGCAATGCAGACCTGACAGGTCGATTTCATAGGCCGCGTTGGGAGCCGGTTGATTTTCGGTAACAATAGTCGCAGTATACCCGGCGCGAGTAACCGCCGCCGCAACCTCCTCCGGATCGCCGCCCACCACACCAGCGCTTTTTTCGAGCAGATTGACTTCGGCCCCGGTAACGCCGGCCACCGCCAGAATCGCCTGCTCGACACGGCGGACACAACTAGCGCAATGCATATCAGCCACCTGCAAGCGGTACTGCCGGGGTGGCGCTACAGGCGTTTCGGTCGCTTCCTGGAATATAGGCAGAGGCATCAACCAGGCCTGTCCACGCTCCGCCTCCCGCAGGGTGGCCGGATAACCGGCAGCAGTCACCGCCGCGATCACCGCCTCCGAGACGCCGCCGTAGACCTTGAGCGTCCCGGCTGCTAGGTTAACCTCCGCCTCCTTCACCCCCGCCACCGCTTTGGCCACGGCCTCGACCCGCTGCCGGCAGTGGTCGCAGGTCATCCCCTCGACCTGGAGACAATAGGAGACGGAACTGACGGATTGGAGTGGTTGAGAAACGTTGTTCATGGTCACCATGCACGAAAAAAAAGGAGGTCAAAGCCGGCGAAACCCGAATCAGACCGAGGCCGCCGGATGCAGAAGTACCCATCGGTACAGCAGGTTACCCCATCCAGATTACAAAGGCAGAATATGAACTTCTTCCCGCAAGGGGTAATTGCCTTCGATCAGCAGACCATGACGGCCGTCTATGGCAATCGGGGCGCCGAAGATAATGCGGAATCCATTGATGTCGGCATATTCGCCGGTCTCGTAGACCTGCATATCGCGACAGCCGACCACACAGGTTTTTTCCAGCCTGGTCGCCACCACCGAGGCATGCGAAGTCTGACCACCGCGAGAGGTCACCAGGCCGTCGGCCATTGAAATCTCGCGAATATCCTCAGGCACCGTATCCTGACGGATAAGTATCAGCAGAGTCTGAGGTTCCTCCAGCCGCAGTTGGCGGATATTATCCTCGTTGAACACTGCCTTCCCCGACATCGCCGATCCGGACACCCCGATGCCCTTGGCCAGGATCGCCTTATGGGCCAAATCCGAATCAACAAAGACATTGAGATGCTCTTTCTTCTTAATGGTGATCATATCCCGGGTCTGGAGGATAAAGAGCTGTTCCGGCTCCGGTCCCTCGAAGGTGAACTCGATCTCCTGCGGGTTCCACTCTTTGTCGTAGACCAGCTCCCTGCTGATACCGAGCAGCCGCTGGTAGACCTTGGGAAAAAGCCGTTCCAGGCTCATCTCCTCGTCGCGACCGTCGATCTCGGCCTGTTCCACCGAAATCGGATAACTGGTGACCAGCCCGGAAACAATATCCTCGCCTTGATCGCCGGGGGCATAATCGCCCCACAGGGCCACCCGCCGCACCTTGCGGTAGGGATGGGCGGTAAAGAGCACACCGCTGCCCGCCTGACCACTCAGATTGCCGTAAACCATGGATTGGATGATAACCGCGGTGCCCCAGTCGTCGGAGACCCCCATGAGATGCCGGTACTCACGGGCCTTGGGAGTGTGCCAGGAATCGATCACCATATCGACCGCGCCGATCAGTTGCAGCCAGGGATCCTCGGGCATGCCGAATCCGCGCTTGCGAACAGCCTGCTGGTAGTTGAGCGCCAGCTGCCGCATCTGCTCCGCTGAAAAATCTCTTTTGTAGAGCACTTGGTGCCGTTTTTTATGGACATCCATCAGCCCCTGAAAGTCCTCACGTTCCATGCCATTGGCCATGCCCCAGGACTGGAGGAAGCGCCGGAAATTATCCCAGGCAAAATATTTCGACTCCGAGTGGGCTGCCACATATTCCTCCACCAATTCCTCGTTGGCGCCAACGTTGTGGATGGTAGACATGATCCCCGGCATGGAAATGGCCGAACCGGAACGAACAGAAAGCAGCAGGGGTTTGTCCGGTGAGCCGAAAACCAGCCCGGTCAATTGCTCGACCCCGGTGATAGCCGAGCGCACCCGCCGCATGTACTCGTCCCGGGCCCGATCGAATTTGCGTACCGCCAGGTAGCAGCGGAAAATCTCGGTGGTGATGATGAAGGCTGGCGGCACCGGCATTTTATCCCGCGACAGGATCACCAGGTTGAACCCCTTATTGCCGAGATGGATGAGGTTATGGGTCCGCAGGTTTTCATCGTGCAGGCTGCTGATCGCCTTTTCGGGATTATAGGTCATCAGGAGATCCAAGGTCTTCTCGTCGAGGAGGTCCTTCTGGGCCTCGAGGGTCCGGATGACCTTGCCGATGAAGTTGTCCAGATGCTGGAGGCCGAAGGTGGTAGAGATCAGATCGCGAAAGAACATCTCGGAGAGCCGCAGGACATTCTCCGGCATATTTTTCTCATCCCAGGAGCCGTGGTATTTAGACAACAGATTGTCCTTGCCGATCTGGGGCACGATGATCGAAAGGTTATTCTGGTGGACGTTGGTGTAATAGGCGTAAATAATATCTTTCACCCCCTCGGAGAGGCCGCGCATGATATCGAGATGCTGGGTATAGGAAAAACGCTTAATGCCGATGGAAGAGGCCAGCAGGCTGATGTAGGTATCGAGCCGGCGGCTGGAGATGCCGTCAATCTGCAGGGCCCGGGAAAACAGCCGCAGGCATTTGAGGATGCGGATGAAGGTCGCCTGGGTGATAAAAGAAAGGTTGACCGTGGCGAACAGCCGTTCCAGATAGACATTGGCCAGACTTTCCAGCCGGAAAGTCAATCCCAGGGCGTCAAACTTGCGCTCGCTGTAACGTCCGTAGACAGAAGGGATATCAACGGCAATATGCCGTTTGTAATAGATTTCTTCTTTGGGCTCGAATTTCTCCTCGCTAAGGATAATCCGGCGCAGATGCTCCAGTTGATCAAGCAGGGCCTCCAGGCAATGGAAGGACTCGTTCTGCTCCAGCACCGGGAGCAACTGGGCCAACTCGGGAAAACCCGACCCAATGGCCTGGTGCAATTGGGTCTGGATCTCGGGCAGACTGAGGTTGTATTTGAGGTGCAGCAGCTTGTACATCCGGACCAGCAGGGCAAAACGCCGCCGCTCGACCTCCGAAAGGTCCTGCTGGGCATCGAGATAATGCTGCCGTTCTTCGTCGCGCCATTCGAGAATCTGCGACATCCGCATAAAACGCAGATCCTTCTTGATCCGGAGCGCCAACTCATGCTGATCATCGATGAAGGGGCCGGCAGTCTCAAGCTGATCCAGAACCTCATCAGGCAGATACTCGCGGAGGTAACCGGGCTCCAGGGTGATCCAGAAAGTGAAAATCGCTTCGATAAAACCGACAATCAGGTTGCTTGACTCGACATGGGCCTGCTTGCGAAGGAAGTGGATGAGCGGGTCGCGCCGTTTATGGATCTCGTCGAGTTCGGTGGAAACATCGCGGAGCTCCCCCTCTGCGCCGATCTCGTTAAAAAAGACCGGCATCAGCTTGGTGAACTGCTTGGCCAGATTGTAGATCGGGCCGATGGGATGATTGAGCAACTCAGTAATATCGCGCTGAAAAAGATCGGTATCACGGACACAGGTGCCCGAAAGACGGAGATTGATGATCAGGGCGGAGAACAGGGTGGAACACCACTTGGGCTCCTGTCCGATCAAATTCAGCCAGATACGGATATTGGTGAGATGGGCCGGGTTGGCAATAGGCTGCCAATCCTCATCCACCCCGCGGACATTGGCGTACTGGAAGCCGAAGCGTACCGCCTCCCAGAGAAAGGCCTCGACCAACCGGGAATTACCCCGTTTGAAGACCTCATTGCCGATAACCTGAATGCACTGGAGCGAGGTATGCGGGTAGCGGCGGACATTGGCCTTGAGCAGATGGAAGGTGGTGATAAAAAACTGTTCGATCTCCTCGAAGCTCTGCTTGCGGATCAACTGCACCAGGGAGCGATTGATCTCCCGCAGGGTCTCTTCGTGGATGAGCGACAATCCCTTGGTGTCCATGATCCGGAAGAGGAAGAGCAGCTTGCGGTTTTCCACAAAATTTGCCGCGGTTTCGTTGACCGGATCGGCGACCATCTTGGCAGGGATATCCTTATACAAACGGACGATATCCATATGACTGGGCAGGGTGACAAACACCTCCAGAGCAGCCATATAGTCGCCGTCGAACGCAGTGTCCTCCAGGATTTGCTGGCACTCCCGGATGCGCTGGTGCGAGACTGCAACCAGCAAACCCTGCCCATGCCACTCTTGGCAATAGGTTCCGCATTGCTTCTCAAACCAGGGAAGCGGATCTTCCTCGCTCAACCAGTACTGATAATTGCGCCGGAGAATGGTCTGCATCAACAGGGCCAGGGCCTGAAAATTAAAGGGCTGTTCCGGATGTTGGCGACGCAGGGCAATCATCTGGATAGCCATCTTCCGCACTGGATGCTGTCCCTGGACCATGGATAGCATCACCTGGGGCTCAATCACGTCAAGTTCTTGTAATTTTATGAAAAATTGAGAAAAATCCTGCTCAAAACGAAACAGAGCTGCACCATCGAGCGATTGGATCAGCTTGTCGGCATAGGCCAGCAGTGCCTCGATGATCCGTTGGAGCAGTTGATCATTGCGGCACGAATCCCTGAGCGCCTCGAAAAAGATGCCGGTGAAGAGCGAGAAGGCCTCGGGTCCACGCTCATGATCGCGATAATGGTTGATATTTTTCAGGGCAAAGGCCCGTAGCTCGGGGATGATCAGCTTCCAGTTCCGATAAGGGTGGCTGATCTCGTAGAGCAGGGCCTCAAGTTTCACCGACAACCCCTGGTAACGACTGACGATTTCCTGCAAGGGGGCATAGAGGGGATTGATCACCACCGGACCAGCGGTTTCCCGCAGGTTGGCCTTGAGTGCATCGGAGGCGAGGGGCATCGGCGGATAGGGATCAACGGGCATGAGCAACCTCAAAAAAAGTGAAGAAGATAAATTGGGGACCGCATATATTTATATTGTAAATGCGTTTCCGGAGAAAGTCAGCAGGAGTTTTCGCGAGGAGTTACGGCAGCCACGGCATCAGCCACCATGGATGGAAGAACAAGATCGTCCTTGGAAATTATGAGGGGTGCTGATAGTATGCTACCCAGACCGTCCCTCCCCTACCCAAGGGAGTATTCCAAGGATGGCCTGATCAGGCAGTCGTTAGAAAAAATACATTATTTGACAAGTCAGCAATAATGAACCGTTACACCCTCACCATCGCCCTTTTGTGCGCCAGCAACGTCTTTATGACCTTTGCCTGGTACGGCCACCTCAAGAGTCTGTCGCATAAGCCCTGGATCATCGCCGCCCTGATCAGTTGGGGGATCGCGCTGCTCGAATACCTGCTTCAGGTTCCAGCCAATCGGATCGGCCATAATGTTATGTCAGTGGGCCAATTGAAGATTCTGCAGGAAGTCATCACCCTTGCCATTTTTGTGCCCTTCTCGGTCCTCTATCTCAAGGAAAAGCTGACCCTTGATTATCTCTGGGCAGGCCTCTGCCTGATGGGCGCAGTCTTTTTTCTCTTTCGCGGCAAGTTAATGGGGGCCTGACCGTTTCCCCTGGCGAAGCAACCCCAACCACACCACTCTCTGGAAAACCTATCATGAGCAACCCTGCCGCCCGTTCCGCTGACCCGTTCCGCCTTTTCCTCGACCTCCCGGAGTGGGCAGTTGCCGAACTGCAACAGCTGCCGGAATATCTGCCCGACCTGCCGACCAGGATGGCGGCGGTGATCCGATTCGCCCGTCTCAATGTGCAGCGCCAGACCGGCGGCCCCTTTGCCGCCGGGGTTTTTGAGCGCGACTCTGGCCGACTGATCGTTATCGGGGTCAACCGGGTAATGCCGCTCAACTGCTCTTCGGCCCATGCCGAGGTCATGGCGCTGAGCCTGGCCCAACAGCAACTGGGGGTCTACGACTTGGGCGGCCCCGGTCTGCCGGCGCATCAACTGGTGGTCAACTGGAGCCCCTGCGCCATGTGCTTCGGGGCGGTTCTCTGGTCAGGCATCCGCTCACTGGTGATTGCCGGGGCTGGCCCGGAACTGGAAGAGATCACCGGTTTCGATGAAGGCCCGATGCCGGCCGAGTGGCGGGCAGAGCTGGCCAAGCGAGGCATTGCCCTGACCGAGGATATCCTGCGGGAGGAAGCCCTGGCGGACTTCAAGACCTTTGCCGCCAGCGAGGCGGTAGTGTACAACGCCCGGCAGGGAGCAATGCCCTAATCCGCCCGCTTCACCTCCTGTACGGGCATAGACCGACCAAGCTACATTTAAGCGATATGCGGCTGACGCGTCACCGCCATCTTGTTATTTCAGACTTTTTTCGATGACAGCGCACTGAAAGTGCAGCCGGTGAACCGGTTTTTTAGGGCGCCACGGAAACAGAAACTTTGCGCTTTTTGCTCAATCCGCCTGCTCTCAGGAACGTCCAGGCAGGAAAAGAGTGCGCTTATTGCTCAGCTCAACCACGTGCAGCCCTCTCCATTCTCCTGTTGGCCAAGTGGCCAATCGCATGGTATCTTAGCAATAAGATTTATGCTCGAAAACAAGCAGCAGCCACCCCGGTGCAGAAAAAAATTCTGGGCCGCAACCGCCGCTCACCCTCACAGGTACGTTAGCACCGGCAAAAACACATGGCGAAACAGACCCCGTAAGATCAGGTGACCACCATGGAGTTCGTGCCCCCCTTCATCAGCCCCAACTTTGTCGCATAAGGACCATGCCTATGAACTGCATTTTCATATCGCCCCACTTTCCGCATCAATACCATCGGTTTTGCCTGCAGCTTAAACAGGCGGGCGCCCATGCCCTTGGTATCGGCGATGCCCCGTACGAAACTCTCCCGCCCGAAGTCCGCGCCGCCCTCACCGAATACTACCGTGTCGAACAAATGAACGATTACGGGCAACTGCTCCGGGCCTGCGGCTACTTCACCCATAAGTACGGCAAGATCGATCGTATCGACAGCCTCAACGAATACTGGCTGGGTATCGAGGCCAAGTTGCGTGACGATTTCAACGTCTTTGGCCTCAGGGAAGGTAACATCGGCATGATCCGCCGCAAATCGGAGATGAAACAAAAATTCAGGGAGGCGAAAATACCGGTGGCCGCCGGTCGGGTTGTCCACAACCTTCAGGAGGCCCGGACCCTCATCCAGGAAACCGGCTACCCGGTGGTGGCCAAGCCCAACGAGGGGGTCGGCGCTCTTGACACCTTCCGTCTCGATGCAGACGAGGATTTAGAACGGTTTTTCGCCGCAAAACCACCGGTTGATTATATTTTTGAAGCCTTCGTCAAAGGCACGATCATCTCCTTCGACGGCCTCTGCGATCTGCAGGGAACCCCGGTTTTCTGGACCTCGCATGTCTTCAGCCAAGGCATCATGGAAACCGTCAACGAAGCCCGCCACATTGCCTACCATTCCTTGCGCGACATTCCTCCTGCCTTGGAATCAGCCGGGCGGCGCTGCCTGCAGGCATTCAATGTCCGGGAACGTTTTTTCCACATCGAATTCTTCCAGACCGGTCCGGAGAGTTACACAGCCCTGGAAGTAAACATGCGCCCGCCGGGCGGTTTCACCACCGATATGTTTAATTATGCCTGCGACGTCGATATCTACCGCATCTGGGCGGAACTGATCGTCCATGGAAAGGGTCCGGTCCATTTCGACCGCAAATTTCACTGCTGTTATGCCAGTCGCAAAAACTGCCTGCCCTATGTGCATACCCATGAAGAGATCCTTGACCGTTATAGCACCGACCTGTGCCAGGTAGACCGGGTTCCCGGGGTGTTTTCGAGCGCGCTTGGCGACATGGGCTATATTTTCCGCACCCGGGAATATGATCGACTCTCTGATATTGTTGCCTTTATCCACCAAACCCACTCCGTGGAGGACTAAGCCATGCAGATTGAAGAACATCAGTGGTACAGCCCCAGTTTACACCGGGAGATGGCGCTCAAGGTATATGGCCATTGGGGGATGCCGTTTTTAGTTTTTCCCTGTTCCCTTGGCCGCTACTTTGATTACGAAGGCATGGGCATGATCGACCAGATTGCCGAGTTCATCGATGCCGGCCGGGTCAAACTGTTCTGCGTGGACAGCGTGGACGCCGAATCATGGTATAATTTCGCCGCATCGCCCGCAGACCGCAATGCCCGGCATCAGGCCTACGATAGCTACATCGTGGACGAGGTCATTCCTTTTATCCGTAACCACTGCAATCAGCCGGAGGTCCGGGTCATGACCAACGGCTGCAGCATGGGCGCCTACCATGCGGTCAATTGCTTTCTCAAGCATCCCGACCTGTTCGCCGGAACGATCGCCCTGAGCGGACTGTACCGGCTCGACCACACGGAATTCGGCCTCACAGCGGTTGACATCCCTTCTGTATATTTCAACTCACCTTTGCACTACCTTCCCGACCTGAACATCGGATGGTTTATGGATTGGTACCGTCGGAGCAATATCGTGGTCTGTGTCGGTCAAGGCGCATGGGAAGCAGAAGCGTTGGAAGACACCCACGCTCTGGAGGCCCTCTTCAGGGACAAACGAATCCCGGCATGGGTGGATTTCTGGGGCCACGATGTCGATCACGACTGGCCCTGGTGGTTCCGGCAAATGCACCATTTCCTTGACCAACTCACCTGATTACCAGACGTAGGCTAAACGGAAAATACCGCAGCTTTTCAGGCTAAATACACAGGTGAACTCTCTGTAGAGAGTCGACCTTACTCGCTCTTAAAAGGGGCCACATATATTTCCCTCCCTCCTCCAGGCAATCCAACCCAACGCGGCTGTTTTCAGAACCCCACGGAACGAGTGTGTACAAAGGCGAAAAGCCCCTCTTGTATCTTGACGATCGCTTTGTTTTCCGCCATTATGTTATTTATGAAAAAGAATGAGAAAACAGCTGACAAACACATCCTTATCGTCGACGACAACCCGGTGGTTATCAAACTGCTGGGGGCAATGCTTACTCGAGCGGGCTATCAAGTAACCCAGGCGGAAAATGGCCGCAGCGCCCTGGACATCCTGGACGCACTCCTGCCGGACCTGATCCTCCTGGATATCGACATGCCGGGGATATCAGGGCTTGAAACCTGCCGACTCATCAAGGAGAATCCCCGAACTGCCGATATCCCGATCATTTTTGTCACCTCCAACGACGACAAGCACAACATCGTCGCCGGCTTTTCGGCAGGCGCCCAGGACTACATTATCAAGCCATCGACCAAAGAAGAATTACTTGCCAGGGTCAGGACCCACCTGTCATTGTGCCATGCCCAAAAAGAATTGAAGATGAGCAGGGCCCGTTACCGTGAGTTATCTTTTCTTGATGATCTCACCGGGTTGCACAACACCCGCTATTTGTATCAGAACTTACAGGCCCTTCTCGATAAACACCCGGATCGGCCGCTGACCGTTCTCTTTATGGATATCGATAGATTCAAGCTGGTTGTCGATACCCATGGCCACCTTAATGGTAGCCGCACCATTGCCGAACTGGCGGGCGTCATTAAACGGTTGCTCCCCAAGGGCTGTTATGGCGTCAGCTACGGCGGCGATGAATTTGTCCTTGTTCTCAACGAACACGATGGCAAAACGGGCTGGCTGCTCGCCGAAAAAATCCGTGCAGCGATTGAATCCAACCGCTTCCTCACCTCGCAAGGCCTCGCCATCCACATTACCGTCAGTTGCGGGATAGCAACCTATCCCGATGACGCCCACGACATGGTCGATCTGCTCGGCAATGCTGATCATGCCTTGTTCGAATCAAAAAGAAGGGGGAAAAATACGGTGGTCGCCTTTGCCGATTTGAAGGCTGCCCCGCAAAAAGACCACTTCCTGCCGATCAACCAGTAAGAAAAGTCAGCTGTTCTTCGTCGAAACGCCACGGTGGCGTAGCTCTTCCCCTCGAAAAAACCCTCCCGAAACCACTCGGGACGCTACAGTTATTCGATTAAATCATTCAATTGTCTGTTAAGATCGTACCGAAAAGGGGAACACTTAACTGATTCCTCCTATTCTCAATAGGGAAAGATGCCCCTCGATTTTCCTTATTGCTCACCTCAACCTTGATGATTAAGCTAGTGATTAATTACTTACTAGTCATAAGAGGGATGCATGGAGATCAGTACAAAACACTTACCCGCAGATGAACGGCGGGCCCTAACTATCGAGGCCGTGATTGAGCTGGCGGGTTTGCAGAATCCGAGCAAAATAACAACATCTGCTATCGCCAAACAGATGAACCTGACCCAGGGCGCGCTGTTTCGGCACTTTTCAACAAAAGAGGCTCTCTGGCAAGCGGTCATGGAGTGGGTGAAAGATCGACTCTTGGCACGAATTGATCAGGCGGCGCATAACATCCAGTCCCCTCTGGCAGCTATGGAGGCTATTTTTATGAGCCACATTGAGTTTGTCATTGAGCATCCCGGTGTTCCCCGGATGCTCTTTGGTGAACTGCAACAAGCCGAACCCACACCGGCCAAGCGAGTCGCACATTCACTTGTCCAGAGATACATCGAGCGCATCTGCGCTTGCATTGAGCAAGGCAAGGCGATCAAGGAAATTTCCCTTGATGTGGATACCCGGTCAGCTGCAACATTCTTTCTTGGAACTGTCCAAGGGTTGGTGATGCAGTCGCTGTTGACCGGAGACATCCAGCGCATTCGTATCGAGGCTCCCGGTGTCTTCATCCTTTACCGACGTGGAATACGAGGTTAAAAATGAAGGATTTTTTTTCGATTAATGGCAAAATCATAATGTTAGCAGGTGTTCTGCTACCCTTGTTTGCCCTGTTTGCATATGTCACCTTGCGTTCGGGACCTCTAGCCCCCATACCTGTTACTCTGATGACTGTTGAGCGCAGAGAAATCACCCCCTCTCTTTTTGGCATCGGCACCGTCGAAGCACGCTATACTCATAAAATCGGACCTACGTTAACCGGTCGGCTTAAACAGGTTGATGTGCAGCCTGGTGACCAGGTTAAAACCGGTCAGATAGTAGGTGAAATGGATTCGGTTGATCTTGATGACCGAATCAACGCGCAAGAAGCAGCTTTTAAACGTTCTGAAGCCAATATTATTGCTGCTGAGGCACAGATTCAGGAAGCCAGTGCCCGCAAGAATTTTGCTGGATCCCAAGTAAAGCGCTATGACCAACTTCTCACTGTCCGTTCCGGAAGTAAAGAAATCGCGGAGACCAAACGACAGGAGTTCGATATCACCCGTGCCGCTTCGTCTGCAGCCCAAGCCAATTTGGAAGTCTCCCGTCAAGAAGTCATTCGACTGCGTGCGGAGCGAGACGGATTAGTCCGGCAGCGCGCCAGTTTGCGCTTAGTGTCACCGGTCGATGGTTTCATCTCCCGCCGCGATGTTGACCTAGGCAGCACTGTGGTTCCGGGTCAATCGGTCGTTGAGGTTGTGGAGCCGAGCACCATCTGGATTAATGTCCGTTTCGATCAACAGCGGGCAATGGGGCTTCGTGCTCAGTTACCGGCACAGATCGTCTTGCGTTCCCATGGCACGAAACCGTTGGCCGGACAGGTCGTTCGCGTCGAACCAATGGCCGACTCTGTGACAGAGGAAGTACTGGCTAAAGTAGCATTCGAGCAGCTTCCAGAAAGGCGGCCGTCCATCGGTGAATTGGCAGAAGTCACTGTCGAACTCGTTGCGCAGAAATTAATGCCTGTTGTCCTCAATGCCAGTTTGCAGCGTGTTGATGGCCATCTTGGCGTATGGATCGTTCAAGACAATCACTTGTCTTTTTCGCGTGTTACAATCGGCGCATCCGACCTTGAGGGCCGCGTGCAGATTCTTGATGGGCTCGATGGAGGCGAACGCATCGTTTCCTACAGCCGGAAAGCATTGCAACCGAAGAGCCGGATCAAAGTTGTTGATCGCATCATTGGTCAATCGCCTTGATTAGCTTGGCCGGCCGCGACATCTTGCATGCATGGGGCAAGTTCGTCTTCACTGGAATCGGACTAGGGTTGCTGATCGGGGTAACCCTGACCATGGCCGGTGTCTATCGGGGCATGGTTGACGATGCCCACGTCCTGCTCGACAACAGCGGGGCCGATTTATGGGTGGTGCAACAGGACACCTTGGGACCGTACGCTGAATCCTCGAGTATCTATGATGACACCTATCGCGGCATTCTCGGCATGACCGGAGTCGTTCGAGCCGCCAATGTCACCTATCTGACCATGCAAGTACGCCAAACGGGTGTCGCAGTCCAGCGGGATGTGCGGGCAATGGTGGTCGGCATCACTCCAGAGGGCCCGGGCCATCCCGGACAGCCAAGTTACCTGGTGGCTGGGCGGCACATTACCCGGGGGCATTACGAAGCTGTGGCTGACATTGCTACCGGTTTTGCATTGGGCGATCGCATTCAAATCCGCCGCAACCTCTTCACGGTTGTCGGATTGACCAGACGCATGGTGTCTTCGGGGGGCGATCCCATGGTTTTCATACCGCTCAAAGACGCTCAAGAAGCACAATTCCTCAAAGATAACGATGCCATAGTCCGGCAACGTGCCCGCACCGCAGAGAACCAGGAGCTCAATCGTCCCGGCGTTCCGGGTTTGCTCGAAGCTCTCATCGCCTCACAAAGCACCAACCCGTATGTCAACGCCGTGCTTGTTCAAATACAACCCGGAGCAGATCCTGAAACTGTAGCGGAGCCGATCCGACGCTGGAAGCGCTTGACCGTCTATACCCGGGCGCAGATGCAGGAAATTTTGATTGCTAAATTGATCGCCACCTCGGCCAAGCAGATCGGCATGTTCCTGGTAATTCTTGCTATTGTCAGTGCCGCTGTTGTCGCCTTTATCATTTATACGCTGACCTTGGGAAAGATCCGGGAGATCGCGGTACTGAAGCTTATTGGCACCAAAAACCGCACCATATCTGCCATGATCCTTCAACAATCCGTGGCTCTCGGTCTCATTGGATTTATTGTGGGCAAAATTGTCGCTACATTCTGGGCGCCCATTTTCCCGAAGTACGTGCTGCTTGAACCCGGAGATGCACTGCGTGGATTTGTTGCCGTGATGATCATCTGCGTACTCGCCAGCATCGTGGCGATCAGAGCAGCGCTTAACGTCGACCCTGCGGAGGCTATCGGTGGATAACCAACATCCTGAAATATCAGCACAGGGGATTCGTATCGAAGCCCTAAGCAAACGGTACGGCCACGGCGATACCGCTGTTGACGCCCTCAAACACGTGGATTTGTCTGTTGCGCCTGGTGAAGTCGTTGGACTGATAGGCCCTTCGGGTTCCGGAAAGTCGACATTGCTCAAATGTTTGGGGGCCGTCATCGAACCATCGACTGGCCGCATGATGCTCGGCAATGAAGTAATTTATGACAATAAATGGAAAATCAAAGATCTAAGGGCCCTGCGCCGCGATAAAATTGGCTTCGTCTTTCAAGCCCCGTATCTTATTCCGTTTCTGAACGTCACTGACAATATCGCCTTGCTGCCGATGCTAGCTGGTCAATCAAACCGTGAAGCTCGCAAACAGGCCGTGGAGCTTTTGGAAGCCCTCGATGTAGGACATCGAGCTACGGCGATGCCTTCTCAGCTTTCAGGAGGAGAGCAGCAACGGGTCGCTATCGCACGTGGTTTGGTCAATCGTCCACCGGTCATCCTTGCTGATGAACCTACTGCACCGCTTGACAGTGAACGAGCTCTAGCGGTTATCAGGATTCTTAATGACATGGCACGCAAATTTGAAACCGCAATCATCGTGGTGACCCACGACGAGAAAATCATTCCCACATTCAAACGTATTTATAATATCCGTGATGGCGTGACCTACGAGGAAAAGGGAGAAGGGCGAAATTTCACCTAAAGAATGGTGAAGAAGAATGTGGCCTTGGAAAACATTTTAAATATCGAAGGGGTTTTATTGTTCTTTCAGGGGCGATGCTACGAGGCTGCCCTTGGAGGCTCAATAGGCTTCTCTGTTCGGCTCCGACTGTAGAGTTTCCAGAGGAATCAAGGTCTGTTGCTGCATATTTCCTAGGCTTCAGGTACGTTCAGCTCTTTTCAGAGAGTTACCTGTCGTACAGAGCGCAGCCCGTACCGTTTCATCCGATTCCATACAGTTACCCTTGAGATGCCAAGGAGTTTGGCAGCTAGACTTTGGTTGCCCTCGGCGGCTTTTAACGCATCAAGCAATTCCGACCTGCGTATTTCCTCCTTGTCGCGCAACTCAATATTAGTTTTCTGGGTCGGTTGGCTCATCTGAACCTGCTCTCCCCGATGAATGCACGGTGGCAGATCATCAGCCTCAATCGTCGTTCCCTGGCAGGTGACAAAAGCATACTCAAAGGTGCTGCGCAGTTCACGGACATTGCCAGGCCAGGAGTACGACATCAGCAGATCCATGGCGCGCTTGCCGATTCCGCGAATGTCCTTGCCACTTTTGAGCTGCAAGGTGCGGAAAAACGATTCTGCCAATGGCGGAACATCCTCGAGCCGTTCCCTTAATGGTGAGATGGTGACGGGGATGACATGAATTCGGTAAAAAAGATCCTGACGAAAGCTCCCTTCATCTACCATCTCGAGCAGATTGCGGTTAGTGGCTGTAATGATCCGGACATCGATAGGGATGGGCTGATGGTCCCCTACCCTTTCGACTACTTTTTCTTCAAGCACCCGCAGCAGTTTGACCTGGATCATCAGGGGCAGATCACCAATTTCATCAAGAAAAATACTTCCCCCTGCGGCAGCCTCAAATCGCCCGATTCGCCCTTGATGGGCTCCAGTAAAGGCACCTCGCACATGACCGAAAAGTTCGCTTTCCAGCAAGGCTTCGTTGAGAGCAGCGCAGTTGACCTTAATATAGGGGCCAGAACGCCGCTTGCCCCGTTCATGCACAGCTCTGGCCACCAACTCCTTTCCAGTTCCCGACTCGCCAGAGACCGCCAACGGCGCATCCGAATCGGCAGCATTGTCAATCAGATCGTAAACCCTCTGCATTGCGGCAGATTTACCCACCATTCCGTGGAAGGTGTCACGTCCATTGAGTTCTCGTCTAAAGGCTTCAATAGCTGTATCCCTCTCCAGCAACCCACTTATATCTGTGAGGGTCTCTACCGCGCCGATCACCTGACCACGGCTGTCACGCAGCACCGAGGCGCTTTTTAGCACCTGAACATAGTTGCCGTCTTGGCGCAGAATCGCGCATCGTTGTTTGTTCATCAATCCTTGATCGAAAAGCGAACACCAATGTTGTCCTTCGCAGTTGCGTTTCTTACGGCAGGAGGCGCAGTTAAGTGTAGCGCATGACCTGCCGATCAGTTCGTTGGGCGCAAACCCCGTCAATTCAGCCAGTGCCTTGTTGACGGAGACGATAGTTCCACGGGTGTCAACGATCATGACCCCTTCCTGGATGGTATCGACCACGGTTTCCCAATATACTTTCAGCTCCCCTTCAAGCATCCTTGCACCTGTTAAAATTTATACAAATGATAAGTTTTTAATTAACGTTTGTTTATATTTGTTTCAATAAAATTTTACGTATCAATAGGAGCATAAGATAGAAAGGTACCAAACATAAAAATAACCACTTGATATAGATCAATATTATTTAATCCAAAACAATAACTAGAAAAGAGGCGTGCCGTGGTACATTTATTGAATAGCTTTTACCGTGCCCGCCAATACTACTTTGAATAAAGGATATAAAGGGTTCTGCAGGCCTATAAGCAGGTAATGAGCCAGACCGGGTTGCAAGCTTTGAACAGTGATACTTGAACCAACTGTTTGAATCAACAACTGATACCCTGGTTTAATTGTGCGTGAAGCTATTGACGATGACCTTGTTCCCTCCCGGAGCAACCGGGCAAGGCCTTGGTCTGTCATACCGTGAATTTTAATGCCCTTGGGGCTCTTAATTTCCAGGAGGATGGAATTGATGTGGAAACCGCTGCTGTTGATTTCAAAAAATCTCGTGCTAGCCATCCCTACCGTTATGGTCTTAGGGTTTGCCTCTGGCCTAATGGTGAACATGGTATGGTTAAAAAGCCTGATCGTTCCGTTCACCTTTCTTATGGTCTATCCAATGATGGTGACACTCAAGATTCGGGAAGTTTTTACAGGGGGTGATGTTCGGGCGCAGGTGATCACGCAGTTGGTCAATTTTGCCGTTGTCCCTTTTCTGGCATTCGGCGTGGGTTGGCTTTTTTTCCGGGAACAGCCGTATATGATGTTGGGATTATTGCTAGCCGGTCTGGTTCCTACTAGCGGGATGACCATTTCCTGGACCGGATTTGCCAAGGGCAATGTCGCCGCCGCTGTAAAGATGACAGTTATCGGCCTGACTCTGGGATCGCTTTTGACTCCCGTTTACATAAAAATCCTACTAAGCGCCACCGTTGAAATGGACATGGGTACGGTGTTCACCCAGATCGGATTGATCGTTTTTCTGCCCATGGCGCTGGGATATGTCACGCAACGAACCCTGATCTCTCAATATGGCCAGAAAACCTTTACCGAGCGTTTTGCCCCACGTTTCCCCGTACTGTCAACCTTGGGGGTGCTTGGCATCGTATTCATTGCTTTGGCTCTTAAAGCTCGGACCATCATGGCTTCCCCGCAGATGCTGCTGCAGATCCTTGTCCCCCTCGCTATTGTCTACGGGGTGAATTATGCACTGAGTACAGCGCTTGGTCGATACTTACTGCCTCGTGGCGACGCCATTGCTATGGTTTATGGAACAGTGATGCGGAATTTGTCGATCGCTTTGGCTGTTGCCATCAATGCCTTCGGTGCCAACGGCTCTGATGCCGCCCTCGTGGTGGCCCTCGCCTATATCATCCAAGTTCAATCTGCTGCCTGGTATGTAAAATATACGGGGCGGATCTTCGGTCCGATTCCGGCAGTAGCCACTGGGCCGCAACCGCAGCCTGTCGGCAAATAATTTTCTGTTTCCCAAGATAAGGAGGATATATGCTGCCTGTTATAAACCGAATTCTATATGCCACCGATCTATCGGACAGTGCCCGCCTGGCCCTTCGCCATGCCGCCTCTCTAGCCGGTCACCATAAAGCGTCCCTGACCATGCTCCATGTCATGCCCGACTGGATAGAACTGATGAGTGAGGAGGCTGGCTTTGATATTGAAAGCCACTTTAATAATGAAACCTGGAAGAATATCAACACAGCAGCCACCGCCAAGGCCCTTGAAAAGGCACAGGCACGGATCAAAGAAATGGCGATGGAGTGCTGTGTAGACGATGCTTACTGCCCGGTGGCCAGTGCAGAAATCAAGATTGAACTAGGGGATCCGGCATCACAGATTCTGGAACACATAACCGCTGGTGATTATGACCTGGTGGTCATGGGCGCCCATGGTCAAGGAGCATTCATGGACATAATGCTCGGATCCGTAGCCCACAAGATTGTGCGATTGAGTTCGATCCCAGTGCTTACCGTGCGATTGCCGAAGGAACAAGAGATGGTCCGATAAACTGTGCTCCCCGCCAGAGAGCCACATGTACCGAGATGAAATTACGTCAGGCTGATCTATGTGCGGTATACAAATAAAGGGCGATAACCGGTTGATATCCTTATCTCATACCGGGGCGCTTTCCTGTCGTAACGGTGCAAGCACTGCATCAACATTGGGTATTCCGGTGAAAACGGCCAGAAGAACTACCGCGAAAGCAAATATAGAGGAGAACACAAAATTAGCAAAAAATTCCATGCTTGTAATAAATAAATCCCGTGATTTTACAAAGTTGCCGAAATTGTATCATTTAGCTTCAAGCATCACGTATCCCTAACGGGTTACTACTCGAAATTTATCATATAATTTTTTTCGTTGATATACTTTCAGGTAAAAACTCCGCCCCCCAAAAAATCCACTCCTCCCAGACCGGGCAGGAGCATATCAATAACTATTTCCAGGAGAACACACTGTGGTTAGTACAAAAATTGTTGTTATCGGAGGATCCGCTGCCGGTGCCAAAGCAGCGGCTAAAGCCAGAAGACTGGACGAATTTGCGGAGATCACCATTGTGCAGAAAGCGCCGGACCTGTCCATGGCTTCCTGCGGCTACCCTTATTATGTCGGCGGAGTGTTCAATGACCGCAGTCAACTGCTGTGCACACCTGCTGGTGTCGTACGGGATGCAACCTTCTTTCACAAGGCCAAGGCCATTACCGCTCTGGCCCAAACCGAGGTTACCTCGATCAACCGCCCCAAAAAACAGGTGACCTGCCGCAACCTGCGAAACGGTGAGGAGAAGATACTCGAATACGACAAGTTGATCATCGCCACTGGCGCCAAACCCAACATGCCCCCTATACCGGGTATCAATCTTGAAGGCATCACCACTTTGCTGACCATGGCCGACACTGACTACCTGCGCAAAATCTGCGATGATAAAAAGGTGAAAAGTGCGGTGGTTATCGGTGGAGGTTTGATCGGCGTGGAAACCGTCGAAGCCCTGCAGTTGTCCGGCATCCAGGTGACTGTGGTGGAAATGCTCGATCAAGTGCTCACCTTCCTCGACTGGGACTTGGCCAAATTGGTGGAAAATCACATGAAATCCAAGGGCGCCCGATTACTGACCGGCAAAGGGGTCAAGGAATTTGTCGGCCAGGACGGCCTACTCACCGGCGTCAAACTTGCTGACGGTGATGTGATTAATTGCGAACTGGCCGTAATGGCCATCGGCGTTCGTCCCAATGCCGATTTGGCAAAGGAAGCCGGCCTGGATATTGGAAAATTCGGCGGCATTACCGTCAATAGCTATATGCAAACTTCGGATGCCGATATCTACGCCGCTGGCGATTGCGTCGAGATTACCAGTCGAATCAGTGGTCAACCTGTTTTCGCTCCGATGGGCGATCTCGCCAACCTTGAAGGAAGAGTGGCCGGAGAGAATGTAATCCTCGGTAATACCGTCACTTTTCCAGGAACTATCCATACCGGCATTTGTAAAATTTTTGATTATACCGCTGGTTCCACCGGTATATCAATCAAGGCGGCGGAGCGCAGCGGCCTGACCGGTTACACCGCCGTGGTTAACGCCAGCCCCGACAAGCCAGGCTTCATGGGTGCAAAAATCCTTGTTTCCAAGATGATAGTGGATAAAAACCAGCGGTTAATCGGCTATCAGTGTGTTGGCCTGGGCGACGTCAGCAAGCAGATTGCCACTGCTGCCATGGCCATCCAAGGCAACCTGACCGTGGAAGATCTGATTAATTGTGATCTGCCCTATGCCCCACCTTTTTCCCTGGCGATCGATCACTTCATCGCTACTGCTCATGTCATGCAGAATAAGCTCAAGGGCCGGATGACCGGGATCAGTGTGCAGGAGGTCTGGGATAAACTCGATAGAGGTGAAAAGCCGTTCCTCATTGACGGTCGCAATCCAAACGAATATGAGGAAATGCACCTTGGCATAGGCGAGTTACTCATCCCCATTGGGGCTCTTCGTTCACGATTGTCAGAATTGCCAGCAAATAAGGACACGGAGATCATTTGCTTCTGCAAAATTTCTCTACGTGGCTACGAGGCGGAAAGTATCCTCCGGGCACATGGCTACACCAATATCTATGTAATGGAAGGTGGTATTATGGCATGGCCATATCCCAGAAAAAAATAACATTATCACAATAGACCCCTCCTCGCCCCATGGGAGCAGCGTTTGATTCGTTCGATCGTGCCCCTGTGGGGTTTTTTACGTAAATAAACTTAACCGTAAAACCGGAGAGGCCGAGAGCATCGACTAGTGCAGGTGTTTCGTTATATAAATCGATATTGAATTACAGCAGAACGCCTGTGAAATTGACAAGACAGGAATAACTGGAATGCGGAAAACAAAGAGACATCCATGATACTTAAAGGCAAGGGGAAAGCGGAGGTTTCCGATTGTCCTCCAAGAGGTGTTCAGCCCTTGCCACTATCATCTCTATTTCTACCGAGGGGAGAGCAGAGGCGAACGACCGATCCGGGAATGGGCCCCAGAGAATGCTCGTCGAAGGATCGGTCGTTTGGCCGTAGCGGATCGTAAATCTTGTTTGATCCCCTTGTGACTTTGTCTCAACCGCAACTCGAACTTATTCTTCTCTTGCAAAAGGTCAGCGTTGATCAACGCGACCAGACATCCATTCGCTGCACATGAGGCCCGATACAGGTTGTGTCACGCGGTATAAGGGCTTCTACAGAAGATTGAGTTTGTCTCAACCCACCAGCCTCGAAACAGTATAATCGTTGCATGGCGAGATCCGCGTGCAGAGTCCCCAGAAGTCAAGGACCGGCGGGAAGATCGGTATTTCAGCATGCGTATGTCTTTTTCTTCTCATGCCGCTTTCTTTTTTCGCGAAGCACGAAGTCGGTCTGCGCTGTTCCTTGCCCGCTGATTCCCGTTGCGCGCTGCAAAGCCC
>JAFLKR010000041.1:0-81179 GCA_019163135.1 Desulfobulbaceae bacterium
AACAGCTTTCAGTTTTAGAGAGAATTGCACTGAACAGGGCAAAAAGAAAACCGGACGATGGAGTATTCAAGTAGCAATCGGTGGTCATGATCGTCAGAAAAAACAAGGGGAACGCCAGACGAATCCGTTCCCAGCCGTCCCTGGTTCGCCGAGATTGATAGAGTTGAACCCCAAAAAGGCCAAGCAGACCTAATACTCCAAACACTCCCTGCTGAACTGCGGCAGAGATATACTGGTTATTAGGGTTATCGGTCGTAGGGACGTTTGGTGAGCGCTGTTGGTTAACCTTGGCATAGGCCAAATTAAAGCCACCGGTGCCTACTCCAAGCCAAGGGGAGCTCCTGATAATTTCCATGGAATTCTCCCAAAAAATCAACCGTAGCCCCACACCGGTTTCTGGATTCTTTTCAGGTGCTGCGATGTCCTGCCAAACCAGGTCCATCCTTTCTTGAAAAACTGGACTCAACCGGTACCCGGCAGTAAAAACAAGCGGCAACAGGATAATCGTCATAAAAGTCGCCTTGAGCAGGGCCCCACGATAATACTGAAAAAGCAACAGAGCCAGGAGCATAAAAAAAACCAGCTGCCCGGCTCGCCCTTTGGTAATGAACAGGGTGAAAATCATAAAGCCGGCAAGCAAGATCAGCAACCAACGCTTCCACCCGGCAGTCCCGCCCCATAACACCAGATGGAGAAGAAGGTAGATAGCCAGTGCGAGCATTGGCGCAATAACGATATAACCGTTGTTGAGAAGAGAAACATACATAATAGATTCAAGGCCAATATGAACAAGCAAATCAAACCGTGCGAGACAAATCAACAGCATGACCACCGTCATTCCGGCAATAAAAGCGGCCACATACTGCCAGCGCCGCTCCCAGCGGACGGTTGTCAATAAAACCGGCACCAGCAAAAGCTTCCACTGTTTCCGGATGGCCGCCAATCCGACGAACAGATCATCCGTCCAGCATAACCCGATCAGTAAAATCCCAAAATAGACCAAGACGGCCAGGCACATTGGGCTGGCGGCAATCTCTTCCCATTTCTGGCGAAAACCGCCTTCAATCAGCCAACAGGTCAGTACCAGAAGGGCGGCCGCAGAAATGGCCGAGGTCGAGAGGGGCAAACAGAAGGCCAGGAGCATCAGCAACCACGAGTTGACCCGGCAGGCCTGTTGCTGCAAAGGATTCATAGCGGTCCCTCCATCGGTTCGCCAGCAAACTGCAACTGATAGAGACCGTGGTATTCGCCTCCAAGCGCCAACAACTCGCCATGGGTCCCTTCCTCCACCAACTGTCCGTCCTTGAGCACAATAATCCGATCCGCGTTTTTGATGGTCGACAGCCGATGGGCGATGACTATGGTGGTCCGGTTCTGCATCAGATTCTCCAAGGCCCGTTGCACTTCGCGTTCCGATTCGGTATCTAGGGCGGAGGTCGCCTCGTCCAGAATCAGGATAGGAGCATCCTTGAGCAGAGCCCTGGCAATGGAAATCCGCTGCTGTTGTCCGCCGGAAAGCCGCGCACCCGATTCGCCGATGACGGTATCAAACCCCTGGGGAAGATCCAGGATAAAATCAAGGGCATAAGCGGCCTTAGCAGCTTCGATGATTTTCTGTTCCGGGCAATCGTTACGGCCATAAGCAATATTATTGCGGACCGTATCGTTAAACAGAATGGTCTGCTGGGTGACAAGTGCCAACTGCTGCCGGAGCGACGGCAGGGTAAACCGACGAATGTCGATCTCATCAATGCAAAGAGACCCCTGGGTGATTTCATAGAACCGGGGAATCAAGTTGGCAAGGGTAGTTTTGCCGCTACCGCTCGGACCCACTACAGCCAAGACCTCTCCCCGGTTTACCTGCAGGTTGAGATTTTTCAACACCGGTGGGTTGCCTTCATAACAAAAATTGACCGCAGACAGGACGATACTGTGACTAAACGGGGGCATTTCAATGGCATCCGGTGCCTCCCTGATATCGGGCTGAATCTCCAACAGGGCAAAAATCCGTGTAGCCGCCGCCAACCCCTGTTGGATAGTCGTGTTGATCTTGCTGACCCCCTTGACCGGTTCATACAGCATGATGAGGGCGGTGAGAAAGGACATGAACGCACCAGGAGTGGAGTTTCCCTGGAGGACCTGGGTACCTCCAAACCAGATGATCATCGCCATGCCAATCCCGCCGAGGAATTCAATCATGGGATGGGAGAGGCAACTGTACCGGGTTTCCAGCATCAGGGTGTCCATGATGCCCTGCATCTTTTCAGCAAAACGACGCTTTTCAAACCCTTCCATACCGAAGGCTTTGACGATTCGCACCCCTGCGATGGTTTCATGCAGTTGGCTGGTCGCTTCGCCGATTTTAGTCTGATAGGTAGTGCTGATTTTCCGAAATTTTTTCCCGAAAACCACAATGGGCACCGCAGCCAAAGGTAAAAATATCAACGAAACCAGAGCCAGCCGCCAATCCATGTAAAATATCACCCCGACCAGCCCGATCACGGAACAAAAATCGCGAAGAACACGGATCAGGGCATGGGTGACAGAACCCTGCAGCATACTGACATCATTCATTATTCGTGACATCAATTCTCCGGTCGGGGTCTTATGAAAAAAACTCAACGGCAGATCGTTGAGGTGGGCATAGATGGAATTGCGCAAATCGCGAATAACACTCTGCCCGACCTTTTCCAGTAGAAAAGAATAGAGGAAATAGAAAATGCCCTTGAAAAAAAACACTCCTAGAAGGCCTAGGGGCAGCAAATGGAGCAACCGTGCATTGCGGTTAATAAAAATCTCGTCAAGCAAGGGCTTGACCATATAAGCCTGCAGGGCGTTGAAACCGCCTACAAGCACCATGCCCGCCATGGCGAACAGCAACTGGGTACGATAGGGTTTGAGGACCCCTCGGAGCTTTGGCAAGAGTGCGTTATTGTTCATCCAAAAAACCCATTGCATTGCTGTAGAAAAAACATTCGGAGACCAGGCGGGACCTCTCGACTTCCCGGAGCAGCATTTACCTTATTTCACGAAAGGATACCAGTATAGTTGCCTGAAAAAACTTCAGGAAGATCGCCACGTCCGCTGAGCAGGGAGGTGACCTCGGCGCATTCCTTTTTCAGTTGTCCATGGCTGACATCGACGACAAAGTAATCAAGCCCCAACTTGGCCAGATCACTGGTAAACTGCAGCAGAGAAAATGCCGCATGGGAGCGGACATAAACAGCCTCATCCTGACGATCCAGGTAATAGCGTTCGCCGCGCGAACTGACCAGAGTCCGGTGTCCTTGAAAATGGGGGGCGTCGAGCCGAGCGGTGAACAACGGGGGGCGACCATAGAGTTGGAGCCCGACTTGCATCCGCGCCTTCCCGTCCGGTGTCCGAGCCGAATTCGCGAAATGGCCCAAGGCCGCACTCAGAGTCGGCCGGTCCGTTTCCAGGGAAAACTGCACACCGGACAAACCCTGAGCCGCCCAGGCCTGCAATGCCGGATTGTTTAACACGTTGCAGGTAGAATCTCCATAGAGTTCGATGCCCGCAGCGGCATCCAGTCGTCCGTCAACGGCAAAAAACGCCATCTGGCTAAGATGACCGATCTGATATCGACCTTTTCCCTGGTGCTGCACCTGGATGATCGCCTCCTGGTACCAGGGGAGTTGGGCTTCGTTGATGACCGGCGGCAAGGCCCAGATCAGCGGCGCATGACGGATGGTTTTCCGCATTTGATATTGCAGATACTGAGCTACATTGCGTTTATTGAGGTCAATTAATACCTTGGCGACCTTAAAAGGAAACCGTTGCCCAAGTGCCTCCAGGGAATGCACCCGAACCCACCAATCCGGCGCCGATGACCCGCCGGAACGATCCAGGCCCTGACGCCGTGGGCGGGAAGCTGAAGCGCCGATGCTTGTCCTGGTGCCATCAACCGGTTGCGAAAGAGCGGTCACCATCTTGTCAATACCAGTTGCATCCAGCGGAGGTAACTGTAACTGCGCCGCACTGCGAACCAAGACAGATTTCTGTTTTTCAGCACGCCCACTGACATCCACCCGAAAGAGCAAGCCCTGAAACGAGGACCGCAGACTGCCATGCTCGATCCCGTGCAACCCGATCGTCACCGTCTGCCCCGGCTGTCCTTGCTCAACCTTCCGGCCGTTAGCCTCCATGGATCGCAAGGAAAAACTTTTTCGATCGCCAGTGCGCTCGTCATACAGGCGCAATCGGTCACCCAGATTGACCGTTGCCTGCAGCAGCACCTGAAGGCTTGAAGTTCCCCCCGTCCTCCTGCCTTTCGGCTCATCCACCCGGATAACCTTGCCGATCACCTCACCGGTGCTGCCGGAAAGCCGCGGAACAATGAGCCCTTGCTCCCGTCCGGCGATGAAAAAACCGGTAGATCGTTTCCGCCCCAAGGCGTCATCAAGGCATTGGCTGGCCGCCTTAAGCATTTCCTCCCGCTGCTCCGCAGGGGCATCAAGGGCGTCCAGAGCCAAACGGTAGGCGCGGACCGTGTTACGGACATAGGCAACCGATTTGAGCCGCCCCTCGATCTTGAGACTGACCACACCGGCTTTTCTCGCCTCGGTAAGATACTCAATCCCGCTGAGATCATTCATGGAAAACAGATAGCTCCCGCCCTTGCTGAAATTGGCGGCGATACTCCGCTTGCCCGAAGGCAGCCAGTCATAGCGACGACGACAGGGCTGCACGCACTGCCCTCGCAGGCTGGATTTGCCACCATGGAGACTGGAGAATCGGCAAAGGCCGGAATAACTGTAGCACATGGCCCCGTGAATAAAAATTTCCAGGGGCGCATCACTGCGCTGGTGGATGGTCCGGATCTCAGCCAGACTGAGTTCACGGGCCAGGACAATCCGCCGAAACCCTAAAGTCTTAAAGTACGTAGCCGCCATTGCATTGTTGACCGTCATCAAGGTGGAGGCATGGAGCGCTAAATTCGGAAAAAAACGCTGGGCCAGATGCATTATCCCCAAATCCTGAATAATCACGGCATCCGGCCCAATCTTGGACAGCATGGCCAGCGTTTCCAGGGCCAGGCGCACCTCACCCTCCTTCATCAAGCTGTTCATCGCCACATAGAGCTTTTTCCCTTTACCCTGGGCGTATCGGGTCATGGCTGCGATTTCGCCGAAGGTAAAATCCCGGGCCAGAGCTCGGGCATTGAGCCCTGGTGCGCCGATATAGACGGCATCGGCGCCCTCTTGCAGGGCGGCTTCAAAGGCGGGCAGGGTTCCGGCCGGGGCCAGTAATTCCATAGGCGGGCGGAGTACGGATAAGGGTGCGGTTGTTGTCATAGCGTGCGATCCAGGATGTCGGGGTCAATGCAATTGCCCGGACAAAAGGCCTGTGCAAAAGTGGTGGGTAAAAAAATGATGGATTGGCTTATTCGGAAGGAGGACAATGGGCCAACGGGTAATCAATCGGCGGCAGGGGCAGAATGAAATAGAAGTTATTGCCCTCGGAGGTCGGCTCGTAGCCAACGCGGCCACCGTGCATCTCGATGACATGTCGAATGAACGACAGGCCATGACCGGTGCCCGGCACATCCAGGTTATCGTCACCGCGCATCCCCTCAAGAAAGAGCTTATTTCCCTGTTCTTCGGTCATACTCTGGCCAGTTGTAAAGACGTTGAATTTTATGCCCTTCTGACCATTCCTAATAAAATCCTCAACAATTTCGCGACCGTACGCCACGAATTTCCGCATCTGCCCCGAATAATCCACAATTTCCCTGGTGTATTTGGCGGCATTGGAAAATAGATTGGCATACACTTGGGCTAGCAGCCCGATATCGACCAGAATGGGAAACTCCTCCTCATGCATATTCTGCGGTCTGGCAACGGTAATGTTTGCCGCCCGTAACCGACTGGCATAGTGTTCCAACTGTGGAATGATGACCTCTTTTTCCACAAAACACCGTTTGGGATGCAAAACCAGGTGGCCTCGTTCAAAATGCTCGCGACGGAACAGGCTTTCGATGAAAAGGCTCATGTTGGCATGGTGCTTGACAATTTCCTGGTGATATCTGAGGAGATCGTCCCGCAGCACCTCCAAGGTCTGATTACAGTGCGCACACTGAGCCGACCCCATGCCCTGACCGTGCGCCTCGACAATTTCACGACGCAGTTCATCGATCATCCCAATTTTCTTCTTGAGTTGGTTGAAGAGGTGCTTGAAATACATGTTGGGAACGATAACATTGTGCTCAATATCGATCACCAGGGTGTTGATGAACTTCAATCGTTCAATATTCTGGCGGGCGATCAACCGGTTATCAAGATTATATCCGATCCGATTGGCGTATTTGACGAAAAAGAATTTATCGGCCTCCGAGAGCCCTTCTTTGCGGTGGACCTCATACAGGCCCAAGGTGCGGCCACCGCCGCATAAACCGCGCAGATCGTTCCATAATTTTTCCTGTCGATGCTCCTGATCGCGAAAGCCGTTTTCCTTCTGATGAAAAGGCTGCTTACTGAAAATCGGGATCATAAACGACCCGGCAATTTCACACGGGGCTTCATGCATCTGGATCGGATAGCGGGCCGGTTCCGGCTCGGCCAGCACCCCTCGCTCACTGGAACAAACCAGGAGCAGACCTTTGTCCTCCCCCTGGCAGAGATAGAGGGCGCTTTCGACGCCGACCAGGGCCAGCGGAACGGAAACACAGATTCGGTAAAAATCATCAAGCGAATCATATTCCTGGGCCAAGTCAAAAAAAGCCTTGAGGAAGTCGTTGCGCCCCTGGGAAAAGTTATACTTTTCATAGCTGTCCGCCTTCTCGCGGATGCGACGACAGACCGCCTCCAAATCCGAAGGGATTGATGGGCTGGATGATTGTTCAGTCATAGACAACAGGATGGTGCAACCCGCCGCTCTTAGTCATTGAAAGTTCCTCCCCCAAATATTACCGGCGAATCCCGAAATCATCGCGTCGAGAGAACCACCTCGTCGCGGTTCTCTTTTTCATCAAGGAGCACATCGACCCGTTCATTAGGGGCCACGCCGACTACCATGCCGATATAATCGGGTTGAATCGGCAGTTCCCGACCGCCGCGATCGATCAGCACCGCCAGCTGGATCGACAGAGGGCGGCCATAATCCATGATCGCATCCATGGCGGCTCGAATGGTTCGTCCGGTAAAAATCACATCATCCACCAGCACGACCCGCTTATCTTCCAGCAGGAAACCGATGTCCGATTTTTTGACGATCGGATTCTGGGAGATCAGGCTCCAGTCGTCACGGTACAGCGTAATGTCCAGATTTCCCGCCGGCAGGATAATGCCTTCCCGCTCTTCGATCTTCTGTTTGATCCGTTGGGCCAAAAAAACGCCGCCGGTATGAATGCCGACGATCGAAATATCGGACACCCCGTGGTTTCGCTCGACAATTTCGAGACTGATGCGATCCAGACTGCGGTCAATATCCCTGCCGATCATAATGGTTCGTGCTGTCATGGTTTCACCCTGTTCCAGAAATATTCGACGCCCTTCTCATCCACCAGATTGATGGCCTCCGGAAAGGCCTCGCATTCCACCGCGAAAACTCGGGTGGCGATCTCGTCCGGGGTGTCGCTGTCCATCAGCGCCACGCACCGCTGCAACACGATCGGCCCCTCATCGTACGACTCATTGGCAAAATGGACCGTACAGCCACTCACCGTACAACCCCTGGCCTTGACCGCCTCATGGACGTGATGACCATAGTAGCCTGCACCGCAAAACGATGGAATCAGAGCGGGATGGATATTGAGAACCGCCTGCCGCAACTTCTCGGGCGGACGATACAATTTGAGATAACCGGCTAGGGTAATAAGATCGACCTCGTAATCGGCCAGGATTCGGTTGATTTCCTCATCGCTCTTCGCATGAAAAGCGGGATAGCCATACCGTTTCGCCTTCGAAAGCCCGAGGGCATCGGCAACGTTGGACAGCACTACCTGGATTTCGGCCCGTAAACTACCGGCCGTGATCCGTTCGTGGAAATTATCCAACGTTCTGCCGCTGCCGGAGAGCAGCACCGCCAGTTTACGCATGATCGTCGGTCCCGGCGAAATACGAATTGGTTGCCGGATCGACCGTTCGCAGCCACTGGGCAATGGCGGTATCGTAGGCAGAGGTCAGCTCGAAGACCTTACGGGCCAGCCGAAACCGGGTGGCCAGGTTGGTGTTGCCCTGGGCGCGCAATTCAGCCAGCACCTGTGGGTAATCAACCGGATCGACGATGACCGTCACATCCTGAAAATTCTTAGCGGCCGCGCGCAGGAGGGTCGGTCCGCCGATATCGATATTTTCAATGGCATCGGCCAAGGTGCAGTCGGGGACCGCCACCGTTTTGCCAAAGGCATAGAGGTTGACGGCAACGATGTCGATTGGTTTAATGCCGTGCGCTTGGCATTGCCGGCTGTGGGCAGCATTATCGCGCTGATTGAGGATGCCGCCATGGACCAGGGGATGCAGGGTTTTCACCCGACCGTCGAGCATCTCGGGGAATCCAGTGAAATCGGAAACGTCCGTAACGGCAATCCCGCTGTCCCGCAATTTCTGGGCTGTGCCGCCGGTCGAAAGGATTTCGATCCCCATGGCGACCAGCGCCTCGGCAAAATCCGCACACCCTGATTTATTGGTCAGGCTGATCAGCGCCCGTTCCACTTGTCTCATGCTCTCTCCTTGCAAACCTACTCTTTTTTCAAAAATTGACGAATTTTCCGCCTTTCATGTTTATCCGGCCGGTGTTCAGACCGATTGCCCTGCAGGTTCATGGCTTTCCGCTCGGCCTGCGCCTGTTCCCTTTTGGTCAATGATGCTTCGGTTTCTTCAAAGAGGGTGCGGGCAACCATTGCCGCTCCGCGCTGCTCACTTACCTCCAGAATCCGGACCGTGAACTCAAGCACGCCCACTCGAATCACCAACAGATCACCGGGCTGTACGTTCCTGGCCGGTTTAATTTTGTGGCCGTTAAGCGCAACATGGCCGCCACTTACCGCTTTGGCAGCCAGCGACCTGGTCTTGAAAAAACGGGCCGCCCACAACCATTTATCGATCCGGACAGTATCCATGCTAGGTGCATCCTGGCTCATTTATGCCCTTTAAAATACCACAGTTTGCCGGATCGATCAAACAAAGAAGCGTCACGCTCCAGGTCGTCTTGCAGCACAAAGTCTCAGGGGTTCATCCAGCCCCGGCGGCCGATGGAGGTTGCCGAGACCCAAAAAATCGGGTAAGGGGCAGTATCTCTTCTTTACGGGTATGGAAATCATGTCGTTACAGGCCGTTGGCATCAACAATTTTACCTGCCCCGTCCGCATTTGCGAAAAAGGCGGCGGTGTACAGCAAACCGTAGCCACGGTCAACCTGCGGGCGCACATGCCCCAGGACCGGCTGGAATCCTGCGTCAACGTGATGACCGCCCTGCTGGCCCAGTACCTGCCCGACATCCACGCCGGTCTCTTCCCCACCCTGCTGACCGGGGTCCGTGAACAGTTACAGGCCAGCGAGGCCTGGCTGGAAATGACCTTTCCCTATTTCATCGCCAAAAAGGCGCCGGTTTCCGGCACGGTCAGCCTCATGGAATACCAGTGCGCCTTCACCGCCTCTTCTGAAACCAGCGGGGAACCCATCCTCACGGTAGTAGTCCCGGTAACCACGCTGTGCCCCTGCTCAAAGGAGATCAGCGAGGCTGGCGCCCATAACCAGCGGGCAGAGGTCACTTTGACCATCCACCCCACCACCCTCATCTGGTTGGAAGACCTGATCACCATGGTGGAAGGCTGCGGTTCCTCTGAGGTCTATGCCCTGCTCAAACGTCCCGATGAAAAGTATGTGACCGAAAAGGCCTATGCCCATCCAATGTTTGTCGAGGACGTCGCCCGCAAGGTCGCGCAAGAGGCTCTCAAACATCCCGACATCGCCTGGTTTTCGGTAGGGGTCGAGAGTTTTGAATCTATCCACAAACACAGCGCCTACGCCTTTGTCGACAGCTGCGATCTGGAGTCGAACCCGCTCGCGCCGTGACCTGCACAGCCCGGTTGCGGTTACCGTTGGCCTAGACCGCCCAGGCAGAGATACTTCATCTCCAGATACTCCTCGATACCGTACTTCGAGCCCTCCCGACCGATCCCCGATTCCTTGATCCCGCCAAACGGTGCCGCCTCGGACGACATCCTGCCGGTATTGATCCCGACCATCCCGTATTCTAGCGCCTCAGCGGTCCGCCAGATCCGGCCGATATCCCGGCTATAGAAATAGGAGGCTAGCCCAAAGGGCGTGTTGTTGGCGAGGGCCACAGCCTCGCAATCTTCCTTGAACGAAAAAAGCGGCGCCACCGGGCCGAAGGTTTCGTCTTGGGCTATCAGCATCTCGCTGTTCGCACCAAGGAGAACAGTGGGCTCAAAAAAGAAACCGGTCGTCCCCAGGCGGTTTCCACCGCAGGCAATGCGAGCACCCTTGGCAACGGCATCGCGGACTTGCTCCTCGACTTTACAAATGGCGTTGAGGTCGATCAGCGGCCCTTGCTGCACGCCTTCCTGGAATCCGTTGCCGACCTTAAGTTGCTGCACCGCGGCCACCAGTTTGGCGGCAAAACGATCATAGACGCCTTCCTGGACGATGAATCGGTTGGCGCAAACGCAGGTCTGCCCGGAATTTCGGTACTTGGATGCAATCGCGCCTCGAACCGCCTCGTCGAGGTCCGCATCGTCGAAAACGATAAAGGGGGCGTGTCCCCCGAGTTCCAGCGAGACCTTTTTCACCGTAGCCGCACAATCACGCATCAGAATCTTGCCGACAGCGGTTGAACCGGTAAAACTAAGCTTACGGACCAGGGGATTGGCGGTCATTTCCGCACCGATCTCCACCGCCGGACCGGTCACCACGTTAAAAACACCTGGGGGAATACCGGCCTGATCGGCGAGCCAAGCCAGGGCCAAGGCAGAAAAAGGTGTCTGGCTGGCCGGCTTGACCACCACCGGGCAACCGGCCGCCAACGCCGGCGCTGCCTTGCGGGTGATCATGGCCGAAGGGAAGTTCCACGGGGTAATAGCGGCACAAACCCCGACCGGCTCCTTAAGCACAATGATCCGCTTGCCCTGCTGCCCCATAGGGATAGTATCGCCATACACCCGCTTAGCCTCTTCGGCAAACCATTCGATGTACCCGGCGCCATAGAGGATCTCCTCTCTGGCCTCGGCCAAAGGCTTACCCTGCTCCGCCGTCATGATGACGGCCAAGTCATCCTTGTGGGCAACCAGCAGTTCGTACCACCTTCGCAGCAGACGAGCCCGTTCCTTGGCGGTTAAACCACGCCATGCCGGCCAGGCCGCATGGGCGGCGGTGATGACCGCAGCGATTTCTTCCCGACCAAGGGCGGGAACCGAGCCGATCTGATCACCGCTAGCGGGATCACAAACCGTTATCCGGTTACCGTTCGCACTTTCAAACCACTTGCCGTCCGCATAGCACTGGGAGCGCAACAGCTCTTGATTAGATATTTTCATTGCCTTCTCGTCACAAGCTCGCCAAATAAGAAACAGGGCGCTCGCCACAAAAGAGGCCTGTGCTGCCTGCTGGTTCGATATTTAATTTTATGAATATTTCCACGTATGGTAACATACAGAAAATGAATTTATTGTACACTGGAACTCCTGCTTTTTTTCTGATAAAATCGCACGATCACAAACCGGGCCTTCATGAGCGTTGAATACCGCCGATCCAAACGCATTATTGACTACATCCCCCTGGAGGTTTACGCGGTGCAGGGCAAAGACAGACAACCCATTGCCGGCCCTTTTTCCGGAAGGATTATCGATATCTCCACCCACGGGGCCTGCCTGCTCATGACCCAGGTCTTTTATAACGGCTTTCATATCTTCCATTCCACCCGCGACACCAGCGACTCCTTACTGCAACTCACCATCAATCAACCGCCTGACCTCAACGATTGCCAGCTCACCGCCGTTCCTGTCTGGCTGGATCTTTTTCGTCAGCAGGAGATCAGGGCATTCAAAATGGGCATCGATTTTACGGAAAGTCCAGAGGCACAACAGATGAAGGACCTGCAGAAAGCGCTTCAAGAAAACCAGGAGACCCGTGCCGGTTGGTGGTTGGCACATTGCAAAATCTGGGACAGGAAGCGCTGACCACTGTCTCAACGGCTCCCTAGAGCTTCCCGCTACGCCGAAGGCTGCTGAGGCTTTTCGCCATTAATACAGAAAACCTGAATCTTTTTCTCTACCCCCCGCAGTTGCATCTCGCCCATTTCCTTGATCGCAAACCAGCCGTCGATATCTTGCCGCACCACATCGGTAATGTAAATCCGGCACGATGAACTCTCCGCCGCCAAACGTTGGGCGATATTGACCTCATTACCGATCACGGTATAATCCAGCCGCCGGGCCGAACCGATGTTGCCCAAAAATACCGTGCCGCAGGTTACGGCGATCCCCAGATCGACGCCTTGGAACTCCTCGTATCGAGTGCTCCATTGATCCCGCAAGGCGGTAAACTTTCTCTTGATAGCCCACGCGGTTTGCACAGCGGCCAGGTTGGGTCGCTCCAGTTTGACGGGTGCTCCGAAAACCGCCAGGACCGCATCCCCCATGAACTTGTCGACCGTTCCCCTGTGCTGAAAAACCTCCTCGGTGAAAAACTGAAAAAATTCATTGAGGAACGCCCGGAGCGCCTGGAGATCAAGGTGCTGGACCAGACGCGTAAAATTTCGGATATCGGCAAACAGAACAGTTACGTCCTTAATTTCCCCTAGTTCCATAAGGTCGGCATGCTGTGCCAGCAGCAACTCGGCGACTTCGGGCGCCACATATTGCTCAAACATCGTCCGCATCCGGGTGGTAGACGCCAGTTGATGCAGAGAACGCACATTCTCAAGGGCGGTCGCTGCTTGACTGCAGATAATGCTGAGCATCTCGTTGTCGGCATCGGAAAAGCGTTCATCGGTCTCTTTCTGACTGACATTGAGGACGCCGAGGATCAATTTCCTGATTTTCAAGGGAAAGCTGATGGCGGAAACGATATCCGGCTGCTGCAGCAAGGGCGAGAAAATCGAGTCTTCCTGATCTTCCTTGTTGAGGATGACCGGTTTGCCTTGCTGAAAGACCCAACCGGCAATCTTATCGCCGGGCTGCAGCCGGATCGATTGCACCAGAGCGGGATCCATGCCGCGGGCCGCGGCAATATGAAGGCAACCGTCTCGATCGTCATACAGCATCACCGACGTACGGCCAGCACCGGTTTGCCGGTCCACCGCATCGAGCAATCGTTCTAAGATTTCTTCTTCGGTCGAAGCTGCCAGAAATTGCTCGCCCAGGCTGTACAAAGGTATGAGCGTCCGTAACCGGGTGTTTTCCTGTTGCAGCCGATAGCGCTCCAGCGCCTGATTAACCACCCGGGTGAGATAGGCTGGATTGAACGGCAATTCCACCAGACCGGAAAAACCAGCTTCCAGCGCACCATGGAGCAGACCATTATTGGTGGAGGCGGACAGTAGGACACCGGCGAGTCCGGGCTGCACCGCTCCAAGTTCGGCAAATGCTTGACTACCCTCAAAAATGGGAGAATCATCCACAATCAGAGCGAGACAGACGCGCTGGTTTTGACAGCAGAGGACCGCCTCTGCCATGGCCCGGCAATGAATCACCTCCAACCGTGACAGGGCCGAGATAATGGCGGTAGCCTGAATAGCATCAGCGGTAAGCAGTAAAACAGAAGATTTCATTGCGACTCTCGTGCAGGGAATACCGTATTTTTCTTTTTGCATGGTACCATCATGCAACTGGCAAGGCAAGAAATAGGCACAAGGCCCGTCCGGAACGATCGCACTCGACTATCCATTTCCCTTCGCATCGGGTATAATCGCCTATGCCTGCAAACAAATCACAACACAGTCCGCTCGCCGAACGGATGCGTCCAACTCGGCTCGAGCATTTCGTCGGCCAGGAGCACTTGATTGGTCCGGGGAAATTCCTCTCGCAACTGATCGAAAGCAGCAGAATTCCATCCTTGTTGCTCTGGGGTCCGCCCGGTTCGGGCAAGACCACCTTGGCGACCATCCTCGCCCATGCGACCTCCGCCAATTTCGTCTTTTTCTCGGCGGTGCTCTCCGGGGTCAAAGAAATCAGACAGATTGTCGACCAGGCCAGGGATCTCCAACAACAAAGCGGGACCCCAACCATCCTCTTTGTCGATGAAATTCACCGCTTCAATAAGAGCCAACAAGATGCCTTTCTTCCCCATGTGGAGAACGGGTTGTTAACCTTGATCGGGGCCACCACTGAAAATCCGTCGTTTCAGATCACCGCACCCCTGCTTTCCCGTTGCCAGGTTCTGCTGCTGCTACCCTTGCAGCAGGAGGCCCTCAAAAAGGTAATCTGGCGGGCCCTGGCCGATAGCGACTCCGGGTTGGGTGCACTTGCACTGACCCTCGACGAGCAGGCCTTGGCTCTCCTGGCGGAGGCAGCGGACGGTGATTGCCGCAGGGCTCTCAATCTCCTGGAAACTGCGGCCTCCCTGACCCTGGAGGCACTGCGACGGACCCCCCAGGCTGAGGGCAAACGGGTCATCACCACCGCCTGTGTGCAGGAAACCCTGCAGCAACGCACCCTACGATACGACGCCAAGGGCGAGGAACATTACAACCTGATCTCAGCCCTGCACAAGAGCTTGCGCGACAGCGATCCGGACGGTGCGGTCTATTGGCTGGGGAGAATGCTGGTCGCCGGTGAGGATCCATTGTACCTAGCCCGGCGAATGATCCGTTTTGCCACGGAAGATATCGGCAATGCCGATCCCCAGGCCCTTCAGGTCACCCTCAATTGCCGAGAGGCCTTTCATATGCTGGGATCGCCGGAAGGAGACCTGGCACTGATGCAGGCTGCCATCTATCTGGCCACGGCGCCGAAAAGCAATGCCGTTTATACTTGCGCGCACAAGGTCCGGGAGGACATCAACCGCACAGGTTCCCTGCCCGTCCCCCTCCATTTGCGCAACGCCCCGACCGCACTGATGAAAGATTTTGGTTATGGCCACGGCTATCAGTACGCCCACGACGACCGCGACGGTCTGGTCCGCCAAGAGCATCTTCCGGCCGAACTAGCAGGCCGCACTTATTATGAACCGACCAATCGCGGCTTTGAGGCCGTGATCAAAGACAGACTCACAAAATGGAAACTGATCCTCAAACAACGAGCCCAACAACATGAACAACAAACCAAAAAATAAGCGCCTGCTACCATTCTTGATCCTGCTTGCCTTGCCCATCCTTGCGACCTTTTCCGCCAAGGCCACCGAGGCCGCCGCATTGCGACTGATCTATGCCAACGACAACTTGGGCGAGCTCGATGGTTGCGGCTGAGGCCTCAACAAATTGGGCGGTCTGTCCAAAAAAGCATTCTTGATCAAGGGATTGGTCGCCGAACCCGGCAAATCGTCGTTGGTGATCAACGGCGGCAACCTCCTTTTTAAAGCGGATACGCTCGAACCGAGCACCGTTGAGGCTGCAAAAATCACAGCGGACACCATCATGCAGGCCACCCTCAAGATGGCCGGGACCATCGCCGGGGTCGGCACTACCGATCTGGCAGCAGGCATCAAATTTCTCCAACAATATCAAAAGCCGCTCGCCTTTACCTGGCTCTCCCTCAACATAGTCGATCCCGCCACCCGCAAACCCCTGTTCACGCCGGTAGTGCGGCAGGAGGTGGGCGGGTTGAAGATCGCGGTACTCGCCGTCACCGACCATGAGGCCTTACAAAACAAGACCGGTGATTTTCAGGTGGCACCTTGGCGGGAAACCTTGCATTCGGCCTTGGAAGGGCTCAGAGCGCAAGTCGATTTCATCCTGCTCCTGTCCAATTACGGGTTAGCTGAAAATCAAGATATCGCCAGAACCTGCACGGACATCGACCTCATCCTCCAAGCCGGACATGCGGTCGGCAACATGAGCCCCCTCCTGATCAACCAGACCCTTATCGCCCAGGCAGAAACACGGGGGAAATATCTCGGAGTTCTGGATATCGATTGGAATGGACATGGACGTTGGGATGAGGCAAGTGCCCCCCAGTCACAGGCCAAAAACGGGCTAGCCTCCACCTACGCCAATCGCTTCATCGCCCTCAAGTTATCGATGACCAATGATCCCGAGGTTGAGGCGCTGGTCCATATGACCCAGCAACGGATCGAAAAACTACAGAAAGGCCTGCCGCAGTAATTATCAGCGGCCCCAAAAATCAAAAAAAAAGGCCGCCCGAAGGCGGCCTTTTTCATATGCAAAGGTACTATCAGCAGCCGAAAGCTTTCTGCAGATTAGGAATGGTTTGTTTTTTGCGGCTCATCATGCCGTCGATCCACATGGAGTTGTTGGTGAGCTTGCCACCAAAAGCAGCTTCAATCATGGCAGGATCATCGGAAATAACCATCAGGTCGGTTCCTTCTTTGACAACATCGGTGAGCATCAGCAGCACGGAATGACGCTCGCTGCCCTTCTGCTCTTTCATGGCGTTATACAGAGCATCGCGCATATCGGCAACCTGCTCGAGGGTGGCAAGCTCAAGCTGGCCAACGCCGACTTTTTTGCCTTTCATGTCGAAATCTTTGTAATCCCGGTGCAGCAGATCCATGGGAGGAACGCCGGCAACCGCACTCTTGGCCTTCAACATTTCCATGAAGATCTCATCGGTATTGGTAACACCGGCGATGGCGGCCAACTCTTTCACTGCTTTTTTATCGGCAGGAGTACAGGTGGGGGACTTGAAATTAACGGTATCGCTGAGGATTGCGGAAAGCATCAAACCGGCAACCTTGGGGGCGACTGCCACGCCGTCCAGATCGTACATAATTTTAAGAACGGTACAGGTGCAGCCAACCGGTTGATTGAAGTAATAAATCGGTTGATTGGTGGTAACATCACCGATTTTATGGTGATCAACGATAGCCACAACATCGTTGGAACCGAGATTGTCCGGAGCCTGCGCCAGGTCGCTATGATCAACCAGCGCAACTTTCTTGCCAGCAGCGTCGGTCATGATCTCAGGGGCGGCAAAACCAAAACGTTTGAGAACAGTCTCTGTTTCGGGATTCAGTTTTCCCTGCATAACGGGGATATAATCTTCCCCTTTGGCTTTCATCAATTCAGCAAAAGCAATTGCTGCGGTTACTGAATCGGTATCCGGACTTTTGTGACCAAAAACATAAACTGACATAGCGTAATACCTCCCAAAACTTGATAAATGACACATCAAATATGTGCGCTTCTCTTCTATCCCAGGCCTGACGTCGACCAGAAACAATAAAATTGAAGGACATTATAACGTTCATTTATAAGCGTCAAGCAGAAAAAGGCAAAAGCCTTCGGGAGCGCAGATTCTTCATCAAAAAACAAAGGGATCGACACTGTCGATCCCTTTGGTAAATCCTTATTATGGGCCCCTGGATCAGTCGCGACTGCCGCCGAAAAAACGCAGCAGCATGAGGAACAGATTGATGAAATCAAGATACAAGGCCAAGGCGCCGATGATCGCTCCCCGACGGATGGCGGACTCCCCCTGCTGCATGATGCCTTCTTCGCCGATGGTTTTGATTTTTTGCACATCATAAGCGGTCAGTCCGACAAAGACCAAGACACCGATGGCCGAAATCGCCCAATACAACCCGGAACTTTTCAGGAAGATATTGACGATGGAAGCCAGGATAATCCCGACCAGCCCCATAAACATGAACGACCCCATGCCGGAGAGGTCCCGCTTTGTCACCAGGCCGTAGACGGCCATAGCCGCAAACATGCCGGCGGTCACCAAAAAAGTGCCGGCAATCGAGGCACGGGTATAGGCCAGAAAAATCACGGACAGGGTCAGTCCATTGAGAATCGAATAGCCCAGGAATAAACCGGTGGCTGTGGCCGGTTGGATTTTTTCAATCCGTGCCGACAGAAAAAAGACCATCCCCAGTTCGGCCAGCACCAAAATCAAGAATAGAGGACTGGAAATAAGTGTTCTGGCCATGCCGGATTCGGCGGTCAGATAAGCCACACAACCGGTGACCGCCAGCCCGATGGCCATCCAGTTGAACACTTTGGCAAGGAAGATGGTCGAGGCCTCCTGTCTCGCCTGTGCAATGGTTATGCCCCGTGTTTCTATTTGTGTCTGCATGTCTGCATTCTCCTTCTTGCTGTAGTTGATTTACCCGAGAGCGTATAGCTTAATGGCATTTTATATTAATCATTTTAACGAAGATGGCAATATCCCGTCGTGCCTGCGCAATAAATTTCACCCGCAGACCTGCCGGCAACCAACTGTTCCCTGGCGACCTCCCTGGTGAAAGACGATTGTACTCGCCGGCGGTTTTTTCATCAAGCACCTTCCCTGAAAACCGGCTACTGTTAAACATAATTAAGACATCGATTGATGTGATATTCAATTCCAGACTGGACGCAAGATCTGGCAGTTGGGTTTGTTTATGCATGCTAAAATAAACCATCAACAGTGTAGCAACGCGGCACCAACTCAACTCGCAGAAAACAAAGACATGAAGAATAAAAGAGTCAACTCCCGAAACCCCGACCTTCCCTCCTTGGGAGATACGATGTCGGCTGTGTATTCTTCAAAAAATTGGAAGCAGCAATGGCGCTTGTTCCGCCTGTCCCAGGATTGGCCAGCAATCGTCGGCACCGAAATCGGACGCCTGACCTCACCAGCTTTCTTCCGTCAGGATGCACTCTGGATTTTTGTCCAGGATTCTGCCTGGATGCAGCACATGCAATTTATCAAACTCGATTTGCTCAAAAGGCTTAACAAGGTTCTGGAGGAGCAACCGGTTACCGATATTCGCTGGTTGCTCCCGCCGGAAATACTGGCGAAGCCGAAACGACAGGTTAGCGAACCCCTACCGATTTCCCCCCAAGAAGAACAGACATTCCGTGCAATGACGGAGTCCGTCGCCAACCAGGAGTGCCGGGAAGCACTACATCGCCTCTGGCAAACCTTGGCTGACCACTCCAAATAAGCGGTGTCGACCTCTCGTCAACACCGCGCAACCGCTCATTTCAAAAAACCCGCACCTCAATCGGTCCGACTGCGTGCTACTTTCCCATAATTTTCAGATCGCCGGGGCGCTTGTTTTGCTCTTTGGCCGAAAATAGGCTATGCTTTGACTCGTATGTCTCACCCCAGTCCCATAAAACTCTTATAGAACAGCATGAATATCATCGAATTAATTGGCAACACCCCGCTGGTTGAATTGCGTCGTCTCAATCCTTCCGCCGAATCCGTTCAACTCTTCGGCAAGCTCGAATCGCGCAATCCCGGCGGGTCTATCAAGGACCGGGTCGCCCTGTCCATGGTCGAGGCAGGGGAAAAAAGCGGCGAACTGACCCACGACAAAATCCTGCTGGAGGCTACCAGCGGCAATACCGGAATCGGTATGGCTATGGTCTGCGCGGCCAAGCAGTACCGTTGCCAACTGATCATGCCGGAATCGGCCTCGATCGAGCGACGGTTGATCATGCAGGCCTACGGCGCGGAAATCATCCTGACCCCGGCCAAACGGGCCACCGACGGCGCCATCGAAAAAGCCTACGCCCTCGCTCGGGAGCACCCGGAGAGGTACTTCCTCGCTGATCAGTTCAACAATCCAGCTAACTGGCAGGCGCATTACAAATCCACCGCCCCTGAAATCTGGGCGCAGACCGGTGGCCGGGTCACCGATATCATCGTCACTCTGGGAACCTCTGGAACAGCCATGGGTTTGTCCCGGTGGTTCCGGGATCATCACCCGGAGGTTCGGGTGATCGCGGTGGAACCCTATCTCGGCCATAAGATCCAGGGACTGAAAAACATGAAGGAGTCCTACAAGCCCGGTATTTTCGACAAGTCTCTGCCTTCTACCATCGTCAACGTGGCCGATGAGGATGCGTTTAGCACGGTCCGTCTTCTGGCGGCCGAAGAGGGCATTTTTGCCGGAATGAGCAGCGGGGCCGCGATTTTTGCCGCGATCGAAAGGGCGAAAGAGTTGTCCGAGGGCTGCATTGTCACCATCCTGCCCGATGGCGGTGAACGGTATCTGAGCACCTCGCTGTTCGTGAAGCGGGAAAAGACGCCGGAGAAAACTTCCCAGTTACGGCTATTCAACACCATGTCCCGGAAAAAAGAGGTCTTCCGACCGATCAGTGAAAACCGCGTCACTCTCTATGCCTGCGGCCCCACTGCCTTTGAGCCGCCTAACCTCGCCCACTGCCGCCGGTTTATCGTCGCCGATCTCATCAAACGTTTTTTGCACCACTGCGGCTATGCGGTGGAATCGTACATGAATTTCACCGACATCGACGACAATACTATTGCCGGGGCCATTGCGACCAACGCCAACCTGAAAGATTTCACCGGCAAATATATCGAGGAGTTCATGCATGCGGCCGAGATCCTCAGCGTGGAAAAGGCGGCGGGCTACCCCCTGGCTTCCGAACACATCGGCGACATGATCGAAATCGCCCATGACCTGATACACAAAGGCTATGCCTATGAAAAACACGGCTCAATTTATTTCGACATCTCCAAATTCAAGCAATACGGCCGGCTGTCCGGCATCGATCTGAGCAAGATCAAACTCGGCCAGACCGTGGATCTTGACAATTACGAGAAAGATAATCCACGTGATTTCACCCTGCTCAAACGTTCCACCTTGGCAGAATTGAAAAAAGGCATCTTTTTTGAGACCGATTGGGGCAACATCCGGCCCGGCTGGCATATCGAGTGCTCGGCAATGTCCACCAAATACTTAGGCGAAACCATCGATATCCATACCGCCAGCCAGGACCTAGTCTTCCCACACCATGAAAACGAGATCGCCATTGCTGAGGCACTCACCGGTAAACCTCTTGCGAATTACTGGGTGCATTCCGGCCAACTGTTGAAGGATGGCCGCAAAATGGCGGATGCCACCGGAAATGTGGTGACCCTCAAAGAGGTGCTGGACAAGGGCTATGACGGCCGGGAACTCCGTTTCATGCTGATGGGCGTTCATTACCGCAAGCCCCTGATTTTTTCCTACAAACGATTGAACAGCGCTCGGACGGCATTGAAAAGGATTGATGAATACACTCGCAAACTCCTCTGCCTACCCGCTGGCCTGCCCCATCCCGAGGTGACGGCTTCGTTGTCCGAGTTGGAAAAACAGTTCATTGATGCCATGAACGACGACCTCAATATCTCTGGGGCCATTGGGGCGCTTTTCAATTTTATCAAGCAGACCAACCCAATAGTGCAGTCAAGGAATCTTGATCGCGATCAAAAAAACGATATACTGGAAGTCCTGCGGATGATCAATACGGTGCTTGGCATTCTCCGACTGGAGCATTGCCCCTTGACCCCGGAGATCGACCGACTCATCCGTCAACGCGAGCGGGCTAGGCAACTCAAGGATTGGACGGCAGCGGATTCAGCTCGAGAAGAGTTGCTGAGCAAAGGAGTAACCATTCACGATACGGCGGTTGGACCAATCTGGGAACAAATCAAAGAAGGAGCGTAGTAAACGGCAGCGCTCTATCTGTCTTGAACGGAGCCCTGGGAGAGCCTGCTCTATAATACTTGCGTTCTCCGCTGTTCCTCGGTACATTGCCGACCAAAACACATGCGCCAGTAGCTCAGCTGGATAGAGCAACGGCCTTCTAAGCCGTAGGTCGGAGGTTCGAACCCTCCCTGGCGTACCACAATATTAAGCACTTAGCCATTCCAGGTTAGGTGCTTTTTTCATTATCGCTAACCCAACGCAAACCACCAGCCAACCCTTTATGTCCATTAACGACCCCTTTAGGTCGCTTTGCCCGCTCCCGCCGGCAAAACTCGACGGGGTGGACGGGGGCTGTATTTTACAGGTTTTGCGCATGGGAAAAAACCTCATCGTGTTTCTTGTTATGTACAATCGAGTGTTTGCCATATTATTCAAACCAAAAATCACGGAAAAAGCCCGCCCTGTCTTAATCATTTTTTTACAGTAGATCGAATGGTTACCGTCCAGAGAATGGACACTAACTGGATGGCGGGACAGATGGAAGCTTGAAAAAAAATTACGCACTCTCCAAAGGGCATGTGGCATCATCACCCTGTTAGAGAAGGAAACCGATCCGGTGACCAACGCCATTCAATAGATTTTATTGCCCAATTTTGAGAAAAAAATAGGGATTCCTCAAGGAATCCCTACAAATATAAAGACTTTATTTATTTTCAGTTAATATCCGCTACCTACAATAAGGTTATTGTTTGTTTTCTTAATATAGGTATTTTTCTCTTTTTCTTTCCATTCGTATTTAACCCAAGATCCTTGAGGAGTTGCACCCTTTATTGCTTCATAAATAGGCATGGCTTCAACTTTTAGATCCTTCCCTGCCAAAGTTGGATGAACAATGAGCTTCCCATCTGCTTCCAAGATGAATGCATATGGCGTGTAAGCATCCGGAGTAAAACTTGCAGCCACTTTACCACTGTTAATGGCAGCCACAACTTCATCCACATTTTTACTGATAGCCTCCTTGTCGGCACTAAAAGACGGGTTAGCAAAGAGAAAAACCGCGACCATGGAAAGCATTACCATTAAACATTTCATATTTCATTCCCCTCTTTTGTTGAATATCGAAACCCTGCCCTATGCAGGTTTTCGAAAACCATAAAGGTTGAAAGATAAAAATATTGAACACCTGTTGCGCTAGAGCGCCCCAAAGTTTGACCTGTTTGAGTTGCTCTAGTATTGAAAGATGTTAACACTGCCCAGATCGTCCATGTTTTCATGGCGATCATTTTACTTATATGCAAGAGGAATTCAATGAAAAAATACCGGTAGAGTATACGGTGTCCAAACTGGAACTATTCATACGGTAATTGCGTACCGTAGCCGAATGACTTGAAAAACGGCAAAAGTTGATTTTTTCAGGTAAGGTTGGCCAAGCCAGGTAACTAGAATTATTTATCAATAGAAGGCCAATAAAGGGAAGCAACAAGACTCAAAATGGTCTTCAATAGACATTCAAAAGAAGGCAACTTGCACAACAGTTTTTTTTATATTCAATTACTCAAGCTTCGCACTTGGTTCCGTTGACCTGAAGTGAGACTGATCTCGATAATTGATGGACTTTTATCCATTATTTATGATGGTGAACAAGTTATTTCAAATAGTTAAATGCGGGACTCCTCACCCTACCTTTTGGTGGAGTCTACTTGTCCTGGGGGGATCGTCAGAAATCGGAAACTGTGGCTCTAAAAGTATGCCGCCTACGACTTCCTCAAGAACTCGAGTTTAACTGGGATAAATTCATGCTGGTCTGGTGGCAGTGATTGACCGTATCTTCGATGTGCTGACCAGTGAACAGGGCGAGAAGGTTTTGATTTGACAGCGCCTATGACCGCTCTCCTTCCAAGGTGGCCGAACTGCTGGCCTGGATTCATGCCCCCAATACCAACCAGGGCCTGAAGGGATTCAAACTCCTTACCCTTAATGGGTCCGATGGCGTCAGCTTTTTACCGTTGGACTTCACCCTGTGCTCCTCGACCAAGGCGAGCAAGTGGCTTCAGTGCATAAAAAAGGAATTGGACAAGCGCTGCAACGGCTACAAAAAAAGGGCGGAGGCTTTCGTCAAATTCACCGACCACTTGAAGACCATGGCCAAACGGGTTGGGGTCATGGGGACACGATCCGACTCTCTCCTGAGGGACAGTTGGTTTTCTTTCCATCGATCCTCGCTACCCTGGCAAGCACTTGCCGGTGATTTGCATGGCCAAGGACATGTCCAAAGTTTTTTATCGTCACCAAGAACCGCACCGCAAAAGTCGCTGTCTGCGAGTCTCCTCCAGTAAACCAGATAGGCGCGGAGAATAGCGTTTGTACAGTGTTAACGGGAAGGACGTCCACCCGCAATCGCGGCCTGGAGCATTTTTACGATATTAGAGTTATTTGTTTTGACCGCACCGTCTAAAGCAGTAATACCTTCCTTATTTCGAATATCCAGCCTTGCGCCTTTATCGATCAGCAAGCGAACAATCCCCTCGTTGCCATTGGCCACCGCCACAATAATTGCAGTATTGCCGTTCTTGGTCTGAAGATCTAAGCCTGCTCGCTTTTTTATCAACAATCGAGCGATATCGGCTTTATCGTTGGCCACCGCCGCAATAAGGGCGGTATCGCCTGTTGTGTTCTGAATATTCACCTGAGCACCCTTGTCGATCATCATTTGAACGATATCGGCGCTGCCTATGGCCGCTGCAAAGATTAGGGCGGTATCACCATTGTTATTCTGAATATTCACCTGGGCTTTCTTTTTAATCAGCCTTTTGACTATGTCGGTGTTGGCTTTGGCCGCCGCAAAGATTAGGGCAGTATCGCCATTGTTATTCTGAAGATCCACTTGGGCGCCTTTGTCGATCAACTTTCGGGCGATATCGGTGTCGCCTTTATCCAATGCCAAAATGAGAGGGGTATCGCCATCGGGACTCTGTGCGTTGATATCCTGACCCATGAAAGATTCCTGTGGGGCCACCTTTCCAGCCTTCCCAGCCTTCGATGAAGTTCGAGCGCAACCAGACCCAACCAGCAGAGCCAATATTGGCAGCAAGATTAAATAACGAATCGCTCTGTTTGTCATTTTACACCTCGTTACAGCAAAATTATTCTGAGTTTTCATCTACTATTAGAAGGCCGCAATGTGCCGGGTAGAAAGAACGCAATTTGACGAATGGACACCGCGCCTGGAGAAGCATTCTCTTGGTACTATACCATTACTTGCCTGACAAATATTATCAAAAAAGAATTGTCGAAATCATCTAGCCCCGATTTTTTCTTTTTAAAAGCCAGGGAATTCTGGCCACTCGATGGTATTATCCTCCTTACCAGGGAGACAGGTACAAGTAAACGGAGCGTCACCACCCCAGCAACCCATTAAGATAGTTAACAATTACTGCCCATCTCGCCTGTTGATCTCAACAAAGGGAATATTGATGAACATATCATCAACTCTGAAATTAATAATCACGCTGTTTTTCTTGTTGCCCCTCTTCGTACAAGCCCACGCTTTTACACCTATCCAGCCGGGACAAGAAAAAATAACGGCCGGAACCGATAAGGTCGATTGGCTAAAACAGGCCACTGCTCTTGCAGAATCGAAGAATTGGAAAGGGCTGATAGACTGGTGCCGGAAGTGGACGAAAAGTGAACCAAGGAGTGCTGCGGCCTGGCTGGAACTTGGAATGGCTTACAGCAAACTTAAACGCCACAACGATGCGATTGGCGCTTATCGACAGGCGGTAAAAATCAATCCAGGCTATTCTTATGCCTGGAACAACCTCGGGAACGCATATAACGAACTCAACCGTTCCAGCGATGCGGTTAACGCATATCGGCAAGCGCTGGATATCGATCCGAACCGTGCCTATGTCTGGTACAATCTCGGAATCGCCCATCTTAAAACTGGCAATCAGGTCGCCGCCCTGGATGTCGTCAAGAACCTGCAACGACTTAGCCCTGAACAAGCAGATCTATTGCTGAGCATGATCGAGCCTCGCTGACGTTAAGGAACCGCTTTTGCGGCACTCGCCAAGGTAATGTACGAGATGAATTCGTGTCATCAATGGCCCTGTGGATTAAGCGAAGGGCATCTGCCGCCCCTGAGGTCAAACGATTACTAAACATGACCGCAACCATGATCGGTAACTTAGCGACGAAACTCTTCCGACAATTTGAAAATGCGCTGGCCGAGTCTTTGGACATACCCGGCAAGAGACCATGGTGATATTGAAAATGCCCGATCAACCAAACCACTCCTTTTCCCGCTACATCGGCATTGACTACTCCGGTGCCCAAACCATCACCTCCAGCCTGAAGGGGTTGCGGGTCTATGAGGGCGACCGGGAGGCCTTGCCTATTGAAGTGCAACCGCCGCCCAGCCCTCGAAAATACTGGACTCGACGCGGCATTGCCGAATGGCTGGGCGAGCGCTTAAGCGACGACCTGCCGACCCTGGTCGGCATAGATCACGGCTTCTCCTTTCCTTTGCGGTATTTTGAAGCCCATCATCTGGAGCCGGATTGGCAAGTCTTTCTTGACGACTTTCAGCAACATTGGCCAACGGATGCTGACCACACCTATGTCGATTTCATCCGCCATGGTGTTTGCGGCAATGGCGACGCTCGCTCGGGAAATGCATGCTGGCGCAGGCTGACCGAAGAGCACGCCGGGGCCAAATCGGTTTTTCATTTTGACGTGCCGGGATCGGTTGCCAAGTCGACCCATGCCGGGCTGCCCTGGCTGCGATATCTGCGCAATCGACTCGGCCAAGGTCTCCACTGCTGGCCCTTTGACGGCTGGAAAATTCCGGCCGGGCAATCGGCCATCGTCGAAGTCTATCCGTCGCTCTGGAACCGGAGTCTCCCGCGTGAAAACCGCACACCGGACCAGCACGACGCCTATGCAGTCTCAGCCTGGCTCCGCCAAGCCGATCTTGACGGCAGCCTTCGCCAATTTCTCCACCCATCGCTGTTGCCTGGGGAATACGCAGTCGCCCGAATCGAGGGTTGGATTCTGGGGGTAACATGATGACCAAAAATTTCGAAGAGAAAGACCGATTCCACGGTTGGGCACCGGATATCGAAACGTGGCCGGAATCCTGGATGAGAGCGGAGATAGATTTGGATTATGGCCACCAGTTCCTGCCCTATTTCAAGGAGGCTCTCCAGTCTCTGTGCGATGTAAGGACTGGCACGGAAAACATTTGGGCAATAGCGGGAAAACCTCTGGCTGCTCGGAGGAACAATCGTTAGCGAGAGATCCCTTGACGAAGACGACCAAGAGAAGCCGCTGCACAGACTTCTTGATGCAGTTGGGGGCGATGGCCTTCTGCCCGATCATTACGAGCAGATGAGCGAGGCGGAACTGCAGACTTTCGGACAGATGTGCCGCAGATTTGAGAAATATCTCCGGGAAAAACACTGAAGGCCACCTGCATAAAATTTTACAGGAGTTCTTTTGATGAGACCAAAAACAACCAGAGGCACCTGTGCCCACTGCGGTAAGGAATTCACCAAGGCGGGTATGGGCAAGCATCTGGCAAAATGTTTAATTGACCGGCCTCAGACTGTTCAGGATAAAAACAAGCCCTGCTTTCATCTGCAGGTCGGGGCAAAAAACGCATCCGCCTACTGGCTGCATCTGCAGGCCAGTGCAGATGCCACCCTGGAAGATCTCGATGATTTCCTACGCCAGATCTGGGTCGAGTGTTGCGGCCATCTGAGCCTGTTTCATATCGCTGACCATGAGATTGATATGAGCCGGAAGCTCGGGTCATGCCTGCAGAAAGGAATGGAAATTGAGTACGACTACGACATGGGTGCCACCACCTCACTGCGCATTACGGTTTTGGGTGGGTATCCGGGACTGGTGACCAAGAAAAAGCCCATAGAAATTCTGGCGCGCAACCAGCCCCCAGTGATTATTTGTGACGAATGCGGTGAAAACCCCGCCGCCTTGATCTGCCCCGAGTGCGGCATGCTCTGCACCTCATGCGCGGCAGAGCATGACTGCGGTGATGAGGAATACTTGCTGCCGGTTGTCAACTCGCCGCGGACCGGGGTATGCGCTTATACGGGTGAGTAGGAGGACTTAGCCATCCGGCGCAGGGCCAGGAGAAAACGCGAGCGCAATTTTTCGCCGAGCAGGGCCCGTTTGACCGGGGGCAGTTTCAAGAAGCCACCGACCAGAGCACGCATGAATTCCTGGGTTTGACTTTCAGGATTATCGAAAAGAAAAGTCTGGAAGGTGTCCCGTTCCAAGGCCTGGAGCATAACCCGCTCGAAGCTGTCCTCAGGATGAAGGACCTTTTGGGGGCGTTGCTGCAACTTCAAGGCGCCGGTGGGGCATTGGAGCGCGCAGACGCCGCAGCCCAAACAGATGGCCCCGATTTGCGCAAACTTAGTAGCGGGTCGGGATTGGCTTCCAGCTCCCCTTATCCCCATCTCGATAGCCGCCACCGGACAAGCCTTGGCACACAGGCCGCAACCCGTGCATAAAGTTTCATCCACTGCGGCCAGGTAACTTGAGGTGACCAGGATGCCGGTGTACCCGGTTTCGCGCACCCCCAGCAGCAGATTGCAGCAGCATCCGCAGCAGTGACAGATGAAGCCCGCGTCCCGGCGAACGTTATCGGTGGACAGGGTGAGGCCCAAATCCCGTGATCGGGCGAGAATGTCGCGCATTTGGATCTTGTCGATGGGTTTGGCGAATCCGTTTCTGATCAAAAATTGGGCGCCAGTGCCCATGGAGGTGCAGGTTTCCATAGGGGTGCGGCAAGGTGCATGCCCAAGGTGATGTTTTTCGTGGCGGCAGGAACACAGCCCAAGCGAAAACTCCGTGTGTTCCTCGATGATAGCCGAGGCTTTTTCATAGTCCAAAATTTCGACATGCGCCCCCAGGGTTTCTTCATGGGGAAGGGTGCGCATCACCGAGACCTGCTGACCATCGCCGAAATTGGCCAACAAAAAATCCTTCTCGCCAAACATGTAACCCGTAAAGAGTTCGGCCCAGCGCGCCTGGGGCAGATTCGGACCGGTGCGCATCATGGTGAATTCGAAAAAGCCGATCACCAGCGGGCTGACCAGGTACTGGTATTCTGTGCCGTTCCAGATATCAAGCACCAGACCCTTCGAGCAAAGGCCTTCGATCAGCGGGCGCAGCGCAGTTTCGGACTCTCCGGTCATACCGGCGATCCGCGCCAGAGTTGAGGGACGATAGGGCAGACGGCTGACCAATCGAGCCTCGGCCGGCGAGTAGAGCGCCTCCACCAATTCTCGAAAAATCGGGGTCCAAGGCGTGCGCACTGGAGCCTGATCCAGGCGCTTGCCTAGGTGGCGGTAGATGTCCTTGCTGGCGAGATGTCCCATGGTGTTCTGATTGCTCCGGCTTCTTCCCTGGATCGCAAAGAAGGCCCGCTGTACTTTTCCCGGTAAATTTGCGCAGTCGTCAGCGCACCGGTTTTTCGCCCCTCTATCCCAGAAGATCTGGCGCAGCTAGCCGCCGTATCTCCCTTCACCCTTCACGTGCCGCCGGCGGGAGGAAAGAAGGACCGACCCAAAAGCCCCCCACCTTTTGCCCCGTCCTTGGGACTGGCGTCTCTACACTTGCCAGCCCGCCTGGATTGCATCCCTTTTCCGCTGCCGGCTCCCCGACTTCGGCGGGCCGCAGACCTTCCGAAACCAACTCGCCACTCAAACCCCTGATTTCATACCAAAAAATTCAGGGTAAACGGCCAAGAAAACCAGCACGATCACCTGGATGATAATGAACGGGACAACCCCCCGATAGATGTCCACCGTCCTGATCTCCGGCGGGCAGCAGCCTTTAAGGTAGAAGAGCGAAAAGCCAAACGGCGGAGTGAGGAAGGAGGTCTGCAGGTTCATGGCGATCAAAATGGCAAACCACAGGGGGTCGAGGCCGATAACTTCGGCAACCGGTTTGATGATTGGCACGACGATGTAGGTGATCTCGAAAAAATCGATAAAAAAGCCGAGGATAAAAATGATCAACATTACCAGAAAGAGAAAGGTCCATTTCTGGCCGGGCAGACCGATCATGATCTCTTCGACGATGCGGTCGGCGCCACTGTAGAGGAAGACCATCGAGAAGGCGGTGGCGCCGATCAGGATGGCGAAGACCATGGCCGCGACCTTGACGGTTTCGAACGCCGATTCCTCGACGATCTGCCAGCTCAGTTTGCGGTACATCGCAGCCAGCACCACCGCGCCGACACAGCCGACCGCAGCCGATTCGGTGGGGGTGGCAATCCCGACAAAAATCGAACCGAGTACCAGCAAAATCAGGACGAACGGTGGAATAATGGCGGTCAGCGCATGGCCGATATTGCCCAAGCGGGTCCCCTCCTGGGGCGGCATCGCCGGGGCCACGTCTTTGTTGAGAAAAGCCCAGATGAGAATGAAAATAATATACGCGCCCACCAGACCGAATCCGGGGGCAAAGGCCGCGGCAAAAAGGTCGCCGACCGGCAGTTGGAAGACGTCGCCGAGGATGACCAGGATCACCGAAGGCGGGATGATCTGTCCCAGGGTGCCGGCAGCGCAGATGGTGCCGGTGGCCAGCGGTTTGGAGTAGCCATACTTGAGCATGACCGGCAGGGAGATGACCCCCATGGCCACCACCGAGGCCCCGACCACCCCGGTGGAAGCGGCCAGAAGAGCGCCGACCAGAACGGTACTGACCGCAATACCGCCTCTGACCCGGCCAAACAGGGTGCCCATGGCCTCGAGCAGTCGCTCGGCCAGTTGCGAGCGCTGGAGCACGATCCCCATAAAAATAAAGAGGGGGATGGCCATCAGAATGGTGTTGTTCATGATCGAATAGACCCTGAAAGGCATCATCGAGAACATCCGCAGGAATTCATGGGATATCGCCATGTAGCTGATATCCGGCGCCACTGCGATGATGGCGGCAATGATCCCGAAAAAAATCGAGATCGAACCAAAAGTGAAAGCCACCGGATAACCGATGCCCAGCATCAGGAGAGCGGCAAAGAACATGACGATACCGGTCATTTGCTTTCCTCCTCGAGGCGAAGGCATACTTCTTCGGTTTGCCCGTTTCGCCGGTAGAGATTGATGTTCTGCACCGTATAGCCTATGGCGTTAAAAATCAGGACGGCAAAGGCCAGGGGGATCATCCCCTTGATCACATAGCGGTAATGCAGGCCGCCCGGATTCTCGGAAATCTCATGGATTTTGTAGGAATCCATCACAAAATCAAAGCTGCCGAACAGAATGAGGCAGGCGAGCGGCAAGAGGAAGAACACCGTGCCGATAATGTTGATCACCGCTTTTTTCCTGACCGAAAAGCGGTCATAAAGAAAATCGACCCGGACGTGCCCTTCTTCGAGTAGAGCCACCGATACTCCGAAAAGGATAATGATGGCAAACAGGTGCCATTCCATTTCCTGCATCCCCACGGAACTGTTGTGAAAAAAATAACGCATGACGACATCAAAAAAAACGTTCGCGGTCATCAACAGGAAAACGATCGCAAGCCCCCTTCCCAGCAGGCGACTCATCCGTCGAAAAAAATGCTCCAATTGCACTAACATGTTCTCTCCTCCCCCCGGAAGATTTTACCCATCAAATATGCAGAACGCCTTTCGCACCCCGGGCCGTCCGGCCCCTCTCCGCCTGGCGCCCCATCAACAAAAACGCCGTCCATCTCAAAGCAGGGAGATGGACGGCGAGCAGCCAAACAGCGCGCCTCTTTATTTGACGACTTTTTCAGATTCCTGCAGGTAATACTGCTCGGACATCTTGGTCCATTGCCGGGCCTTTTTCATGAAGGCCATCTGAGAATCCAAGACTTCCTTGAAGAAAGGATCCTTGGCGGCATACTCGCCCAGGACCTCGTCGGTCGCCTTCTTCATGGCGGCAAGCACCGGCTCGGGGAAGGTCATCACCTTGATATTGGGGAATTCGGTTTTCATGGTGGACCAGGCCTCGGCGCTCATCGCGAAATTCTCGAAATGCATGTCGGCGGTGGCGGCCTTGATAGCTGTTTTCAGGGCGGCCTGGTATTCCGGCGGCAGACTGTCAAAAGCCTTTTTGTTGATCAGGAACTGGAGATCGGTGGCCGGTTCGTGCCAGCCGGCATAGTAGAACGGTGCAATCTTATGGAAGCCCATCTTGATGTCCATCCCCGGACCAACCCATTCCAAGGCATCGATGGTGCCGCGGTCCAGCGAGGTGTACAGTTCGCCGGGTGCGATATTGGTAACGTTGACCCCGAGTTTGGCAAACACTTCGCCAGCCACACTCGGAATGCGCATCTTCAGACCTTTCAAATCATCCAGCGACTTGATTTCCTTGCGGAACCAGCCGCCCATCTGAACGCCGGTATTGCCGCCGGGGAAGGCGTAGACGTCGAATTTGTCATAGCACTTCTGCATCAACGCCATACCGCCGCCGTAATAAAGCCAGGCGTTCTGCTCATCGGCATTCATACCAAAAGGCACAGTAGTGAAAATCGCGGTGGTGGCGTCCTTGCCTTTCCAGTAGTAGGAGGCGCTATGGCCCATCTCAAACTGGCCGCCCTTGACCATATCGAGGATTTCAAGCGGGGCCTTATGCTTCTCGGCGCCATCGACCTTGATGACGAAATTGCCGCCGGTCATGTCACTGACCATCTTGGCAACCTGCAGCGGCGCATTGACAAAGGGCGTCAAGGTGCTGTTCCAGGTCATGGCCATATTCCAGCGGACCTTCTTCTCCGCCGCGAACGTGGGGGCAGCCGCCAGCACACAGGCGGCCACGGCAAGGGCAAGGGTTCCGACACGCTTCATACTTTCCTCCGATAGTTGAAAGAACAAGAGACGTCACACCCCACCGGGGGTGTCAGCCTGGTAAACCAGCCCACAGCAGACACTGCGAGCTGGCAGATGATATTTGTTTAATATAAGGGACGAAATTAGGCAACAGATAGAGGCGGATTTTCAGGACGGCAGGAAAGAAAATAACCATGGTGGGCTACCCGGCCGCCGGGGCGCGCTGCTTTGCCCGTCTTCGTCGACCGCCCCCAAAAAACCAGAGGAGCGCGCCCAACTGGCAGACCAGCAGAAAGGTCAATCCGGTCCGCAATCCGGCGCTGGCGAACTGCCCCTTGGCAACCTCAGGCCACCAGCCGACAATCACACCGATCGCCCATTGCCCAGCAAAAGCGGCAATAAAGACCAGCAGGTTGACCGCCGTGCTCACCCTGCCAACTAGATGCACAGGAAAACTCTGGGCAAGAGCCGCATAGGCGAGGATGCCCGAGGTCCCAAAAAAACCGAAGCCCAACCACAGAACCCTGGCCCATTCGGAGGGCCCGACGATCAGCACCATTTGGATCGCGATGAACAGGGTCATACCGGCAATTGCCGAGGTCAGCACTGGGATGCCGACGCGCTGCAACCGCCCGGCCAGGGAGCCGAGCCCGATAAATCCCGCTACCATAGCTACCGCAATCCAAAAAAGCATATTCACCACCGCCTCTGGATTAAGCTGAAGAACATCTTTGAGCCAAGGCCCGGCCCAGAGCCCCTGGACCGCAAAAAAGGTCGCCTGGGAGAGTGCGGTAAGGGGGGCCACCCGCCAGAATTCCGGACTGGTGAACACTTCCCCGATCCCACGCAACTGGTCGCTGAACCGTTCGCCCGCGCCGCTGACCCTTTTTTCCGGGACTACCCACAGGACCAGGGCCGCGACCAGCAGGGTGAACATGGCCAGGCCGAAAAAGACGCCGCGCCAGTCAGTCCATCGGAGCATCCACTGTACCGGCGTAGTGGCGGCCAAGGCGCCGAGACCACCCGCAGCCATCTGCAGGCCGTTGACCAGCGGCCACTTTTCGGCGGCAAACCACTGGGTATAGGCCTTAAAAGCCGCCATCAGGCAGGCCGAAACGCCCAGACCGATCAGGGCCCGACCGAGGATGAGTTGAGCAAGCGAATCGGCCCTTGAAAAGCAGAACGCCCCCAAGGCGGCGACGAGCAGCAACAGCGCTTCGATCCGGCGCGGGCCAAAGCGATCGAGAAGGACGCCGAGCGGCAGCTGAAAGGAGGCAAAGGCAATGAAATAGGTGGCGGTGAGCAGCCCCAGGGAGGAAGAACTTAGACCGAGGTCGCGTAGCAGTGCCGGGGCCAACACGGCATTGACCGTCCGGTAGAGAAAGGAGAGAAAATAGCCGGCGGCAAAGGGCAAAAAGACACGGAACAAGTTGACGGCCTTTGGGTTCATGCGGTTTGCTCTGCAAAGGATCGACGGGAAACGCCGCCTGACCCGTAATCGGCACCGGCACCGGCAGCGAAGGGACACCTTCAGCCAATCGAGGGACAAAAGCACAGCGGCAATGCTATTGCTCTTACCCAAGCGAGAGACGCCGGTCAAGAATATTTCAAGCGCAAATTGTTTGGATACCCCTGTTCGACGCATCGCTGCTCTGCCGGCGACTGGCGGCCCTGGCAACTATTTGCTGGATACCCGCTGCCGAGGCCGGTACAATGCCACCGGATATCGATGCCCCCCATAAATCAACTGGGACAGGCCCACGCCCTGACGCTTTCATGCCGTATCTCCTGCTGATTCTCACCACCCTGTTCTGGTCGGGCAACTTTGTGCTCAGCCGGGGCATGCACGCCGCCATCCCGCCGATGGCGCTCTCCTTCTGGCGCTGGACTGTGGCGCTGCTCATCCTGCTGGGATTTGCCCATCGGCATCTCTTTGCACAACGCCGTCTGCTCCGCACCCACCACCGGTTCATCCTTATCCAGGGCCTCCTTGGCGTTACCGGGTTCAACACCTTGCTCTACCTGGCCATGCAGTACACCACTGCCATCAATGCGGTCCTGGTGAATTCCTGCATTCCGGTGCTGATCGTAGTTTTTTCCTGGCTCCTCTACCGGGAAACCATGCGGGTACGCCAATGCCTGGGCGTGCTGGTGTCGTTGTTGGGGGTGCTCTCCATTATGGCCAAGGGCGAGGTCGCGACCCTGATGCAGGTTTCGTTCAACCGGGGAGACCTCCTGGTGCTGGCCGCGGCCGTGGTCTGGGCCCTGTATTCGTCCAACCTCAAACAGTACCCCAAAGACCTCCATCCCCTGGCCTACCTGACCATGATCAATATCACAGGATTGCTGGGCATCTTCCCCTTGTACCTGCTGGAACTCCACTGCGGAAAAACCTTTACCTTCAATCCGATGACGGTGGTCACCATTCTCTATGTGGCAGTGTTTGCCTCCGTGCTCGCTTTCATTTTCTGGAACCGGGCGATCCGCACCATCGGCGCTATCAAGGCTGGCCCCTTTGTCCATCTCATGCCGGTGTTCAGCACCATCCTGGCGGTGCTGTTTTTAGGCGAGACCCTGGCCTGGTATCATGCTCAAGGGGTATTGTTGATTTTCGCCGGGATTATCATGACCACCTGGCGTATCAAAGCTTAAGATTTCCCCCTGAGGTTCCAGAGGATTACTGATCCAATTTTTGCCGTACATCAGCTGCAATCCACCCAAGCCTCCCGGCCGTAGCGGACCAGCCTTGAACACCCACCCAAAAAGTCGCCCCCGCCTGACCGTAGTTATTCGTACAAGGGCAAGCTACCGGTCACGGATACACTTTTTTCCCAGCTGCGACACTTGCTTTGTAGCAACTCCGACAGCCTGGCCCTTGCCTCGATCCGCACGATCTAACCCATTGAGGTTCCGGCGATGACCTCACCTGTTCTCTATCCGGCCTGTATTATCACCACTTAAAAAACGCTTTACTTTACCTTTGTTTTACAGTATTAAAAAAGTTTTATTCAAAAAATAGCTCAGCGATCCACTGAATGTCCGTGGACAGAGATGCGGTTAAATGTTTTTTTTGAGTGATCGAGGATTTTCCCCACCTTGGCCGGCACCACCAACGCATTGAGCATGGAGTTGCAGAACCAACTGTAACTCCTTTTTTTATTTATATACTGTTTACGGCATCCACCAAGTTACCCCCATAAAAGAAATAAGCGACCTGTAAGCGGCAATTGAGGAACGCGTGATGAAAAAAGACCTGAAAAAAGTACGTAATATCGGTATCAGTGCTCATATCGATTCGGGTAAGACCACCCTTACTGAACGAATTTTGTACTACACCCAACGTATCCATGCCATCCACGAGGTTCGTGGCAAAGATGGTGTCGGCGCGACCATGGATTCCATGGAACTGGAAAAAGAGCGCGGCATTACCATTCAGTCCGCAGCCACCTACTGCTCCTGGAAAGATTGCGACGTCAACATTATTGACACCCCCGGCCATGTCGATTTCACCATCGAGGTCGAACGGGCCCTGCGGGTGCTTGACGGAGCGGTGCTGATCCTTTGCTCGGTCGGCGGTGTCCAATCGCAGTCCATCACCGTTAACCGCCAAATGACCAGGTACAAGGTCCCCCGCATCGCCTTTATCAACAAATGCGACCGGACCGGCGCCAACCCTTTTCGGGTCATGCAGCAACTTCGTGACAAACTCGACCTCAATGCGGTCATGATCCAACTGCCCATCGGCCTGGAAAACGACCTGCAAGGTATGGTTGATCTGGTCACGATGAAGGCCATTTATTTTGATGGCGACCAGGGTGACGACATCCGGTATGAAGCGATACCGTTCGATATGCTGGAAGAGGCGGAATCCAGACGGGAAGAACTGCTCGATGCCGTCTCCATGTTTTCGGACGAACTGATGGAGGCCATGCTCGAGGAAGCCGATATCCCCGAATCCATGGTCCATGAAGCCATCCGGCGCGGCACATTGAGCCTGGAACTGACCCCGGTCATGATCGGTTCCGCCTACAAAAACAAAGGCGTGCAGCTGCTGCTTGATGCGGTCAACGCCTACCTGCCCTGCCCCACCGACGTTGAAAACACCGCGCTTGACCTTGACAAAGACGAGGCCGAGATTGTGGTCAGCAACAACCCGGACGATCCGCTGGTGGCACTGGCGTTCAAGCTGGAAGACGGGCGCTACGGTCAGCTGACCTACATTCGGACTTACCAGGGCCTGATCCAGAAGGGCGACACCATCGTCAACAGCCGCACCGGCAAAAAGGCCAAGGTCGGCCGTCTGGTGCGCATGCATGCCAACGAAATGGAAGAAATCGATGGTGCCGGTTCCGGCGACATCGTCGCACTGTTCGGCATTGACTGCGCTTCCGGCGACACTTTCTGCGGCGGCGGCGTCAATTGGTCGATGAGCTCCATGCATGTTCCGGCTCCGGTTATTTCCCTGGCCATCAAGCCGGTCGATAACAAGGCCCAGATCAACATGTCCAAGGCGCTCAATCGGTTCACCAAGGAAGACCCCACCTTCAAAACCTTTGTCGATCACGAAACCAGCGAAACCATCATCTCCGGAATGGGCGAACTGCATCTCGAAGTCTACGTCGAGCGAATGAAGCGGGAATACAATGCCGAGGTCGAGGTAGGTGCGCCGCAGGTCGCCTATCGCGAAACCATCACCCAGCGAGCGGTCTTCGATTACACCCACAAAAAGCAGACCGGTGGTTCCGGGCAATACGGACGGATCGGGGGTTTCCTTGAACCGCTGGAAGAGGGTGAATATGAATTTGTCGACAATATCGTCGGGGGCGTGATCCCCAGAGAGTTTATCAGCTCCTGTGATAAAGGGTTCCAAAAATCACTGGTCAAGGGTATCCTGACCGGAGCGCCGATTACCGGAGTTAAGGTTACCATCAACGATGGTAGTTTTCATGCCGTCGACTCCTCCGATATCGCCTTCCAACTGGCGGCCATCGGCGGATTCAAGCAAGGCTACAGCAAGGCCATGCCGGTAATCATGGAGCCTATTATGAAGGTCGCGGTCGAAGGCCCCTCCGAATTTCAGGGTGCGGTCATGGGAAGCCTCAACCAGCGCCGAGGTGTTATCATCGGCACCTTTGAAGAAGGTGCCTATACCGTGGTCGAGGCCGAAATGCCGCTGGCCGAGATGTTCGGCTATTCAACGACGCTGCGTTCCCTGACTCAGGGCAAAGCCGAATTTACCATGGAATTTGCAACCTACAAACAGGTCCCGAAAGGCGTGGCCGAAGAACTGGTCAAAGCCTTTGAAGCGAAGAAAAAAGATGCGTAAATCCGCAGCGAATCGCAACCAGCCGGAACCAAAGAGAGAACTTATCGTTAAGAGGTGGAATTATGGGATATGAACCACTGGTACAGCAGAATCCGCTCCGGGTTCTGAATATGGGCAGAGAAAACAATCAGATGGGCCTGGTCATGGCCCGTGCGGGTCTTGGCAAGACCGCCCTGTTGGTGCAGATCGCCCTGGACGCCATCCTTCGGGGCAAGAGGGTCATCCATGTAAGCATTGGAGAATCCATCGAGAAAACCAAAACATGGTATGACGACATTCTGCAATGCATTCTCCAGGAACATACTATCAACAGGCCACACGAACTCATCGACATGGTGGCGCGCCACAGGATGATAATGACTTTCAAGGTCGCCGCTTTTACCAGGTCCCGACTCGAAGAACGGCTCAATGATCTCATCCTTCAGGATATATTTCGCCCCAACTGTTTGATCGTCGATGGCCTTGATTTTGAGACCACTGATCGCGAGGCCTTGGAAGACATCAAAAATCTGATGGAAACCATGAACATGCAGGCTTGGTTTTCCGCGATCTGTCATCGCGGCGACACCCGGATTTCCCCCACCGGCGTCCCGGCACCCTGCCATGAGCTCGACGATCTCTTCGATATGATTATTTTATTGAAGCCCGAGCGCGATGCGACCATTCAGCTCGACATTATCCGTAATTACGGCGCCCAGGTGGAAGGCGGCAAGGGTTTACTCCTTGACCCCACCACCATGATGGTCAAAGAAATGTAACACCTTCAGTCTTCGTGAGGGGTTGGGGCTGATAGCCACCAACCCCTTCTTTTTTATGAGATTATCCATATGCGGTTCCGACCCTGTATCGATTTACACGACGGCAGAGTAAAACAGATAGTCGGCTCCACCCTTAAGGACTCGAGCTCCGACCTCCTGGTTAATTTTTCCTCGACACTTCCCCCTTCGCATTATGCTGCCATGTACCGGCAGGACAATCTGTCCGGCGGCCACATCATCATGCTCGGTTCGGGCAATGAAGCTGCCGCCATCGATGCGCTGGCCACCTGGCCCCAAGGCATGCAGTTGGGGGGCGGCATCACCGACGCCAACGCCGGACAATGGCTCGATCACGGCGCTTCCCACCTTATTGTCACCTCCTACGTATTTCATGACGGCCTGATTGACTGGGATCGGTTACGCCGCCTCAACCAGTTAGTCGGAAAAAATCGCCTGGTGCTGGATCTTAGTTGTCGGTGGCGGGATGATGGCTATTATGTGGTCACCGATCGCTGGCAAAAATTCACCCAACTTCAAGTGAGCAAGACCGTTCTCGAGGAACTTTCAGCCTATTGTGACGAGTTTCTGGTGCACGCTGTTGATGTCGAAGGCAAATGCATGGGCATCGACACCAGATTACTGGCACTGTTGGCGACCAGCGTTCCGGTTCCCACCACCTATGCTGGGGGGATTTCATCGCTTGCTGATCTCGAGTTGATCCGCTCGGTCGGCCAAGGACGCATTGACGTCACCGTGGGTTCAGCCCTGGATATTTTCGGCGGCTCCAGCCTGCGCTATCTCGATGTGGTCGCCTTCCATGCACACCTCTGATGATGAGCCGCCAGCACCACGCGCAGTTCAGTTGGTCGAGTTGAGATTGCTGGTCCCCGAGGATCTCTATCGTGCTTTCCAGCGTTGTCTCTGGGTGCAGATTAATGAAACCGGGCAGACGCAATTGCATCTTATGGAGCAGGTTGTCCTTGATTTTCTGGTCAAACACGATTGTTGACTGCCTGATCAAAAATACCAGCGTCTGCTTGACCAGCAGCACTCCTTCATATATTATAAGTCCTTACCGTTGATTAGGCGGATGCCGCGCTGACCTTTACACTCGTCCCTGCTAAAATCCCTATGAGTGAACGAAAGACAAAACTGGATAAAATCCGTGCTTTTGTTGACAAGATGCCAAGTCTCTCCACCACGGTCAGCAAGGTTCTGGAAATCTGCAGCCGAACGGACACCTCCCCCAACGATCTCAATAAAGTCATCTCTCTGGACCCGGTCTTAACCGGTCAAGTACTGAAGTTAATCAATTCAGCCTATTACTCCCTCATCAACAAAGTCACCTCTTTGACCCGAGCCATCATCATGCTGGGACTGAACACGGTGAAAAATCTGGCCTTATCAACCGCAGTCATCAGAAGTGTCGGCCAGGCGAAAAAATCCAAGGCCCTTCCCATCAAGGAGTTCTGGGCCCATTCCATTGGGGTCGGAGTCATGGCCAAATTGCTCGCCGCTGAGCGAGGAATGCCTTTAGCCGAAAGAGAAGAATATTTTGTCGCAGGATTGCTACATGATCTCGGCAAGATACCCTTTGGCGACGAATACACTGAAGTACTCACCCTGGCCGCCAATACCCAGGAACCGCTCGCTCAGATGGAGCATCGCCTGATGGAGATCGACCACGAAGAGGTCGGGCAGATGATCGCCTCCAAATGGAAACTCAATGCCGTCATCACCGACGCCATCTGTCACCATCACGCGCCTCTGCTGGCAGCGCCTGAGAACCAGGCGCTTGTGGCCACGGTTGCACTTGCCGATTTTTATATCTGTCTGTTTGATATCGGTTTTGCCGGCAACCGTTTTCCCGATGAAGAGCAACTGGCGCCGATGCTGGAACTGTGCGCATTGGAATGGGGTGCCGTTATCAATTTATCCGAAGCCGTAGATGAGGAAATCAAAAAGGCCGAAATCTTTTTGCAAATCTGATCGATTCGTAATCAACTCAACCACCAAGGATGTCGGGATGATCAAGGTTAAATTCTGGGGCGTGCGGGGCTCCATTCCCTGCCCGGGCCCCAAGACCATGAAATACGGCGGAAACACGGCCTGTATCGAACTGCGTTTCCCCGAGGTAAATCGGCATATTATTATCGATGCTGGATCCGGCATCCGCGAACTGGCCAATTACATGTTAGCCAACGATTTACCCAAAGGCCCTATTGCCACCGAGATTTACCTGTCCCATACCCACTGGGACCATATCATGGGATTTCCTTTTTTCGTGCCTGCCTATATCCCGAGCACCTCGATCAAGGTTTTTGGGCCGGTGACCTATGAAGACGAACCCTTGGAAGCGGTGGTCGGCGGGCAAATGAAATACCGTTATTTCCCCGTCAACATGGGAGAATTGGCCGGGAAAATCGAATATCGCCGCCTCAAGGAAGATCCTTTCATTGATCTGGGCGATGGCATTACCTTGACGACCGCCATCATCAACCACCCGATTACCGCCTTGGGGTACCGATTCACATTCAGGGGTGCGGTGTTCTGTACGGCCTATGATACCGAGCCCTTTCGTAATCTCTTTGTGACCGACCTCAATGATCCCGCCTACGATGAACTCATGGCCCTGGAAGGGGAAGAGGCGGCCCGCGAACAAAATCAGGTCCTCGAGGGTTTTTTCAAGGGGGCCGATCTGCTGGTCCATGACGCGCAGTATACCAGAGAGGAATACTTCAAGGGTAAGGTCGGATGGGGCCACAGCCCGATTGAAGATGCAATAGCCACTGCCAGGAGCGCCGGGGTCAAACGGCTGGCGCTATTCCATCACGATCCGGAACGCAGCGACGATCAACTTGATGCAATGACCAAAATCTATTGTGCCTCTCGCGACACAGATCCCATGCAGATATTTTTCGCCCGTGAAGGTCAGGAAATCATTTTGTGAATTTTTCTTCCCGGTCCACCCGACCAGATATTCCAGAAAAAGGAGACGAACATGGCAAAGGTAACCCTTGATTGTATCGGACTCCCCTGTCCCCAACCTGTGCTACGCACCAAAGACGCACTGGAACAAGGCGCCGGCGCAGTCGAGGTAATGGTCGATAATGAGGCTTCTCGAAACAATGTCGCCCGCTTTGCGCAGAGCAGGGGCCACCAGGTGACAATTACCGCCCGACCGTCGGGCCATTTCACCATTTCAATTACCGCAGCCGCCGGGCAAACCCCAGCATCGGAGAACCTCGACGATTATAGTTGCGACCTGCCCCAAAAGTTGCGTTTGGTGTATGTCATCTCTGCTGACTCCATGGGACGCGGCAATGACGAATTAGGTTGGGCCTTGTTGCAAACCTATATCCAGACCATCAAAGACGTCGACCCGCTGCCCGAAAAAATTATCTTTTATAATAGCGGCGTTAAACAGGTGACCACCGAATCTGGCGCCTTGGACGCCTTAAAACAGTTGCAGGCGCTAGGTGTTGAAATTCTTGTCTGCGGGACTTGTCTCGACTTTTTCAATCTGAAATCAGCGATCAAAGTGGGGCACATTTCCAATATGTACGATATTATGCATTCGGTCATTAACGCCGATAAGATTGCCAGCCCTTATTAACCATATATTTCCATTTTTCTTATTCATTAATTATCACAGAATACATCCTCTTCCGGTACTCACACCTATTTCTATGACACAGAATTCCTTACCACCTGACGGGCAGGCTCTATGCACACCTGAAGCCAGCCACTTCGCTTCTTATCAAAGAAGCACCCTACGGTCGCTGCTCCTGCCTGTCCTCGGCATCTTACTTGTACTGACGACGGCGGCCCATTGCCTGGCCAAGACTGCCCCCGCTCCGTTTAACGAAGAACGGAACCGTTTGATCGCCTTTATTCTCAGCCAGCAACTTCCTGCTCAGCATTTTGGCCATGAACCGTTGGACGACGGTCTTTCACGCAAGGCTTTTGACCTGTATCTCCGTCAACTCGATCCGCGCAAGCGTTTCCTGCTGCAATCCGATGTTCAGCAACTCAATGCCTTTGCCACTTATATTGACGACGAACTCAAACGGGGCAATGTCGTGCTGGTCGATGCGGGCATGGAATTGCTCAATGACCGGATTCGCCAGGTGGAAAAGCTGATCGATCCGATCCTCGACCAGGGGTTTGATTTTGAAAACAAAGAATACCTGGAGAGCGAACCAAAAAAAATCGAATTTGCGGCCAGCAAAGATGACCTCCGGGAGCGATGGCGTTTGCTCCTCAAAATGCAGGTACTCGACGCATACTTTGACAGCCTCGACGCACAATCTAAGAAACAACCCGAGAAGGTCAAAAGCATCGCTTTCAAAGATCACCCCGCGGAATTGAAAGAGGCCTTCAAAAAAGTCAGGGACAGCACCCACCGCGCCTTGAATCGACTACTGGAGCAGACCCGTCAGGATCATTTTGATCGGTATTTCGATGCGATTGCCAGAAGCTTTGACCCGCACACCGATTACATGGCCCCCACCTCCAAGGAAGATTTCGATATTCAGATGAGCGGCTCTCTCGAGGGGATCGGAGCTCTGCTCCGCGAAGACGAGGGAATGATCAAAGTAATCAGAATTATCCCGGGAAGCGCTGCGGAGAAACAGGGGAAACTTCAGGCCGAGGATACCATCTTGGCGGTGGCTGAAAAAGATGGGGACCCCGTTGATATCTCTGAAATGCGGATTCGCGAAGCAGTCGGTTTCATCCGCGGCCCCAAGGGGACCGAGGTGCGGTTAACTGTGCAAAAACCCGACGGCTCCAAGCTCACCATTCCGATCATCCGCGATGTGGTGCAGATCGATGAAACCTATGTCAAATCAACCATTCTAAAAACCGGTGGGAAAAACAAACCTATTGGCTACCTGCGTATCCCCAGTTTTTATCGCGATTTTGCCGCGCAATCCGATGGCAAAGCCACCAGGAATGTGACCGATGACACTCTTGCCGAATTAAACAAGCTAAAAAAACAACGCATCAGCGGCTTGATCCTCGACCTCCGCAACAACGGCGGAGGCGCCTTGACGGACGCTGTCAAAATTTCAGGCCTGTTCCTCCCGGGCGGACCGGTGGTCCAAGTGAAGGATTCACAGGGTTCGATTCGAATCCTTGAGGATGAAGATAGCGCCGTGGCGTATGACGGCCCTTTGATTGTCCTGGTTAACCAGTTCAGCGCCTCAGCCTCTGAAATTCTGGCAGCGGCATTGCAGGATTACCGACGAGCGTTCATAATCGGCGGTGCCCACACCCATGGCAAGGGAACGGTCCAGGCAATGCTCGATATGAATAAAAACCTGCCGCTGCTGCATCTACAAAAATATGACGATCTGGGGGCACTCAAACTGACCATCCAAAAATTTTATCGGATCAACGGCGGTTCGACCCAGTACAAAGGCGTTGAACCCGACCTTATTGTCCCCTCAATGCTTGATTACCTCGAAAGCGGCGAAAAATTTATGGATTATTCACTTCCTTGGGATCAGGTGCAGGATGTTGGTTATACCCGGTGGCGAGGCGTCCGGTTCAACATGCCAAAGGCACAGCAGGAAGGTAAACAATGGGCGGAAGGCAATGCCCTGTTCAAAAAAATAAAGGAAGAAACCGGCAAGGCCAAAGCGCGGAGTGAGCAGACAAAAATCGCTGTTTTTCTGGAAGGAATGTCGAAATATCGGCAGGATCTCGAAGCCACCCGCAAAGAGGCCTTGGCCGCCGGGCTCCTACAGGAGGATTCGGAACAGGACGGCAGTCAGAAGAAGGAGAAAAAACTGGATGAAACGCTGGCAACCGATCCTTTTGTCCAAGTATCACTGTATTTGATGAAGGACTTCAGCACCGCCGATACCTCGGTAGGTTTATCACAATAAATTTTTAGCTTGAAACAAATTTTTAATCATGCTAGAGCATGCTTTGCATGAATCGTCATTCATTTTTAACAGGCAGGAGCTCGCTGATATACTGAAGTAATTGCATGAGTTATCGCGGGATCAAACGTTAAGGCCTAACAGTGGATCATAGAATAAAAGCAATGGAACTGACCGAAGCACTGGTAACCAAGAAAAAAGAGATTCTCTCCTTGTGGATAGAAAGAACGCTCGACAGTTATGCCGCGCCGGGCTTTTTTAAAAAGTCAAAGGATCTCTTTGCCAATCCGGTCGGCGTCAATATCACCAACGGCCTTACAGTCCTTTTGGAACTGCTGGTGAACAACGCCGAGCAGGCGGCCTATAGCAAACCGTTGGACCAGGTCGTTCGCATACGGGCCGTACAGGAATTCACCCCATCCCAGGCCATGGCACCCTTCCTTGAGTTGAAATGGGTGGTCAGACAGATTTTTTCCGGTCAAAAGGATACCCAGTCACTGCTGAGCATGCTTGACACGCTGGATTTTGCAATTGATCGGATGGCATTGAACGCGTTCGATATTTTTGCAGAATGCAGGGAGCAATTATACCGCAATCGTATTCGCGAGTTAAAAAGCGGCAGTTCCATCCTGACGGATGCGGGCTGCCCTTCTAAATTGGTACAGCAAGAAAAGATGGACGCCGGGACGATCATCTAAAACCTACTGTGTGTGACCGGCCGGATGGCTTCTGAAATAATGTTTGAAGCGTATCTCCGGCCTTTATCGTAACTTTTTATAAGTTATTGTTTAACTAGAATGTGAAGGAGTGATCGATGAAGTACGCCTTCCCTTTGGCGGCAGTAATTGCCCTGGTGTTGTTAGCGCTTATCCTGGTACAGATACCTGGTATGCAATACCTCTTTGGTGTTGCAATTCCATACCTGGCCATGGCGCTGTTTTTAGGTGGTTTTTGTTATCGGATAATCCATTGGGCTAAATCGCCGGTGCCTTTCAAAATTCCGACCACCTGCGGCCAGGGCTACTCGTTGCCTTGGATCAAACACGATAAGCTGGAAGCCCCGGTTAACACCGCCCAGGTTGTTGCCAGGATGTTTCTGGAGATTTTCCTATTCCGCTCACTGTGGCGCAACACTAAGGCCACTGTGTATGATGGCCCGAAATTGACTTACGAGTCAAGCAAGTGGCTGTGGCTGTTCGGTATCCTTTTCCATTACAGCTTCCTGGTGGTTATAATTCGCCACATGCGGCTCTTCCTGGACCCGGTACCGTGGCCCGTTGCCTTCCTGGAAATGGGCGACTCTTTGCTACAGATCGGCGCTCCCACGATGTACACCACTGACGTCACCATAGTGTTAGGCCTGCTTTTTCTCTTCGGTCGTCGCCTGATGAATCCGCAAGTCCGCTATATCTCACTGGCTAATGATTACTTCCCGCTCTTTCTCATCCTCGGGATTGTAACCACCGGTGTTTTAATGCGATTTTTCCTACGCACCAATGTCGATATCAACGCCATCAAACAGTTGGCTGTGGGTTTGGTGACGTTTCACCCGGTCATCGTGACCAAAATCAGTTCTTTATTTTATGTACATGTTTTCTTAGTATGCATTCTGCTTGCGTATTTTCCTTTCAGCAAGCTCATGCACATGGGTGGTGTGTTCCTCAGCCCAACCAGAAACCTGGCCAACGATTCGAGAATGAAACGCCATATCAATCCCTGGAATCCCGATATCAGACCGCATTCCTACGCTGGTTATGAGGATGAATTCCGTGCCGATATGGTTGAGCAGGGCATTCCCGTTGAGAAAGAGTTGCCGCCGCAGGCTAATGACTAACGCTGGAAAATTCAAGAGTATAAGGATAGAGCAATGGCAGTAGTAAAGGTAGATAAGTTGGCAAGGAGCGTTGCCGAGGGACCTTCGCTGATGACAGGCTCCATACCAACCAAAGATTGGATGGATGTACCTGTAGTATTCAAGCCTGGAAATTACGCCTACCCGACCAAGCCTGAAAAGCTTCGGTATCTGGATAGTCAGCAGGGAGTCAGCTTCCCCAATGCACGCGAATGGAATCCTGAGGATGAAGATTGGAAACTTCCAGATAATTGGAAGGAGATCATCATGCAGGGATTGGCGGATCGGCTTGATCGCTTCCGCTCACTGAAAATTTTCATGGATTGTTGTGTCCGCTGTGGAGCGTGTGCGGATAAATGCCACTTTTTCCTCGGCACCGGCGATCCTAAAAACATGCCGGTCCTGCGAGCTGAACTGCTTCGGTCGGTATATCGCCAGGATTTCACCCTTGCCGGTAAGATTCTCGGCAAGTTGGCCGGCGGTCGCGAGATGACCACAGGCGTCCTGAAAGAATGGTTCATGTACGCCTATCAGTGTACGGAATGCCGTCGTTGTTCGGTTTTCTGTCCCTACGGTATCGATACCGCCGAGATCACCATGATGTTGCGCGAATTGCTCCATCTAGTCGGTATCGGTATCAACTGGGCAATGGAACCAGTCGCCAATTCCAACCGTACCGGTAACCACATGGGGCTCACGCCCCAGGCCTTCAAGGGTAATGTCGATTTTCTCTGCGAGGATATCGAAAACCTCACTGGGGTCAAGGTTAACCCTACCTTTAATCGTAAAGGCGCTGAAGTGTTGTTCGTCACACCATCAGCAGACGTCTTCGCCGAGCCAGGTATTTTCACCTGCATGGGCTACCTCCTCCTATTTGAGGCGATTGGCCTTGACTATACCTGGTCCACCTATGCCTCGGAAGGCGGCAACTTCGGCTTGTTCACCAACAACGAGATGATGAAAAAGCTGAACGCCAAAATGTTTGCCGAATCCAAAAGGTTGGGCGTCAAATGGATTCTGGGCGGTGAATGCGGGCACATGTGGCGGGTTGTTCATCAGTATATGGATACCATGAATGGACCTGCTGATTACCTTGAAGTTCCCCGGTCCCCGATCACCGGGACGGTCTTTGAAAATGCCAGAGCCACCAAGATGGTTCATATTTCGGAGTTCACCGCCGACCTGATCAAAAACGGCAAACTCAAGTTCGACAAAAGCCGCAACGCCCACATCAAGGCCACCTTCCATGATTCGTGCAATCCTGCCCGGGCAATGGGACTGTTGGAGGAGCCTCGATACATTCTCGACCATGTCGTCGATAATTGGGTGGAAATGCCGGAAAATACCATCCGCGAAAAAACGTTCTGCTGCGGATCCGGAACGGCACTTAATACCGATGAAATTATGGAACTTCGTATGCGGTCCGGTCTGCCTCGAGCGAATGCCGTGAAGCATGTCCACGATAAGCACGGCGTCAACACGCTGGGCTGTGTATGCGCCATCGACCGAGCTACCTTAACAAGCCTCATGGATTACTGGGTACCTGGAGTTCAGGTGGCAGGCTTAAGCGAGCTTGTCGGTAACGCATTGGTGATTGAAGGTGAGCAACGACAAGAACTGACCGAAGGGCTCAGGACCTTGGTTTAATTTACCGGCAGGAATTGGAGGAATAGCAATGTATGACAGTGGTAAAATAATCCCGGGACTGATCATTTTTGTCCTGTTTATCACGATACCCATCTGGTACAACCGCGGCACTGCTGCGTCCGTGCCCAAACCGGTTTTACCGAAAGACGCCAAGATGTGTGTCCTGCCGGCAGCGGAAATTCGCTCAGAGCATATGAAGTTATTGAACACTTGGCGTGATGAAGTTTTACGGACTGGGGATCGTGGTACTTTTGAGCTGGAAGGCAAAAAATACCAAAAAAGTCTGATGTTGACCTGTATGAAGTGCCACACGAGTAAAAAGCAGTTCTGTGACACGTGCCACACGTATGCATCGGTTAAACCATATTGTTGGGATTGCCACATAGCTCCTGTTGAGTGAACGGCTAAGGAGGAGATATACAGATGGACAAGAATAGAAGAAATTTCCTCAAGGTAGCCGGTATTTCAACACTGGCTGGCCTTGGTGGTACTGCGGTCGTTGATCGGTTGGTCGGCGGAACGAGCCTGGCGCAGGCCGCTGCTGATTCCGGCCATGATGTCGATCAGGCAAAAGGCGCGCAAGGACACGGAGAGATCCCAAGTTCGAGCGGCAATCGCTATGGCATGATCATTGATATTAAAAAATTTCAGCAAGATCCCAGTCTAGGCGAAAAGGCTGTACAGGCTTGTCATTCAGTTCACAACGTCCCTCAATTTCCTGATAAGAAAGATGAGATCAAATGGATTTGGATGACCAATTTTGAAAATGCCTTTCCGACCAGCAGCAACCCGTATCGAGATGAGGCTACAGCAAAACATCAGCTCCCCATCCTTTGCAACCATTGCGATCAACCTCCTTGTGTCCGGGCCTGCCCCACCAAGGCGACCTTTAAGAATAAAGACGGCATCATCATGATGGATTACCATCGCTGCATCGGTTGCCGCTTCTGCATGGCCGCCTGCCCCTATGGCAGCCGGAGTTTCAACTGGCGCGATCCTGAAGCGTTTGTCAAAAACGCCAATCATGTTTATCCGCGGAGAACGCGGGGTGTCGTTGAAAAGTGCAACTTTTGCGATGAGCGAGTAGGAGCCGGCAAGCAACCTGCCTGTGTCGAGGCTTGCGGAGAGAGCAAAGCAATTGTCTTTGGCAATCTCAACGATCCTGATTCCGAGATCAGAAAAATGCTGAAAGAAAATCATACGATTCAGCGTAATCCTGCACTCGGCACCATTCCTTCTGTCTTTTATATTGTATGAGGCCGCCATGTTTGAAAAAGCATTAAAAGGAAACAATTATTACTGGATGTGGCTGGCCTTTCTCGGCTTTTTTATTGCCATAGCAGCTGTCTGTTATCTCAGGCAATATTTTTATGGACTGGGTCTCACCGGGATGAGCCGTGATGTATCCTGGGGACTCTACATTTCCCAATTCACCTTTCTGGTCGGCGTTGCCGCCGGAGGGGTTATGCTGGTTCTGCCGTATTATATCCATGATTACAAGGCATTTGGTCGCATCACCATTTTGGGTGAATTCCTTGCGATATCAGCCCTGCTCATGTGCCTGATGTTCATCATGGCCGATTTAGGGCAGCCCTTGCGCGGCCTGAACGTCATGCTTTACCCCACACCGGGTTCCATGCTTTTCTGGGATATGTGCGTCCTCTGGGGTTACCTGATTCTGAACGCGCTCTGTGGTTGGGTGATTCTGACAGCTGAACGCAAGGGTGTGCATCCACCGAAATGGATATACTTCTTCGTATATCTCTCCATTCCCTTTGCATTCTCGATCCACACGGTCACCGCGATGCTCTATTGCGGTCTTCCTGGACGCCACTTTTGGCTATCGGCTATCATTGCTCCCCGCTTCCTCGCATCCGCTTTTGCCGCCGGTCCTGCACTGATCGTGGTCATTGCTTTGATCCTGAAGCGGGTGGCTAACTTCGACGCCGGCAAGGAAGCGCTCAATAAAATGGTGACCATCATCATTTATGCGGCCTTGGCCAACATGTTTTTTGTCGGTCTGGAATTCTTTGTCGGTTTTTACTCCAACATTCCTGGCCACATGCATACCCTGCAGTACCTGTTCTTCGGCCTGGAGCATCATGGCCATGTCTATAACAACCTGGTACCGTTCATGTGGGGCTTTATCGCCCTGTTCCTGGTCGGAATTTCCCTGCTTATCCATCCATATACCAGAAAGCAGAGCGATCTCTGGCTGGGCATTGGCTGCGCTTCCATTTTCTTCGCCTTCTGGTTGGATAAAGGCATCGGCTTTGTGCTCGGCGGGTTTGTCCCGACCCCGACCGAAGAAATCGTTGAATACTATCCGACCATCAACGAACTGTTCATCACCATCGGTATCTGGGCCACCGGATTTTTCATCCTGACCGTCCTGTACAAGATTGCCATCAGCGTGGAACACGAAATAGAAGCATAAGCGTAACCGCACATAAAAAAAACCCCCGAGCAATCGGGGGTTTTTTTTTGCCTTGGGTTATCTCCTGTCACTACCAATTCAAGTCTGAACATTTGGGGAAATTCTTGCTACCTTACCTGCGATTAAAACACACGGTGTATAGAAAGAAGCATTTTTCTCATTGAGGGCCTTTCAAACTTGGGACAAGCATATTAAAAGAGAAAAATGTTCCAACGCAGCAGCCCTTGTCAGTTGGTCAGTTTTTCGTTAGAGGGTAAACTAAGGCTATGTTGGCGATGATCTCTTACAGACCGCTGGCGGCGCGATACAACTGCCAGAGACGTTCAATCTGCTGGTCGAAGATAAGATAAGACATGGCGCCCAACGCTAAAAAAGGGCCGTACGGGATCCTGGTCTGTCCCTTTTTCCCTTGTTTGAACATAGCGACAATACCGACCAAACTTCCAGCCAATGAACTTGAAAACACGACATAGAGCAGACTTTGCCAGCCTAGAAAGGCGCCGATCATTGCCAACAGTTTAATGTCCCCGCCGCCCATGCCTTCCCGTTTGGTCACCGCGTAATAGCCATAGGCGACCGCATATAACAAACCGCCCCCCAACAGCAGGCCAAGACCTGACTCCTGCCAGGTGACCAAACCATTAAAAAAAGATCCGGCAAAACCGAGGAGGATGCCGGGAAGACTGATACTATCCGGAATTATTTGATGATGGATATCGATAAATATGATAACCAGCAAGGCAGCAAAAAAAACAAAATAGAAGAAAAATTCGAAGGTGAAGGCCAACCTGTGGTATAAAATTGCTGCCAGCACCGCCATGCACAATTCGACCAGCGGGTATTGCAGTGAGATATGGACTTTGCAAGTCCGGCATCTGCCGCGGAGCACCAGATAACTGAGGATAGGGATATTCTCATACCAGTAGAGCGGTTGGAGGCATTGCGGGCAATGTGAGCCAGGGAAGACGATGGATGCATCGTCTTTTGGTAAACGCAGAATGACCACGTTGAGAAATGAGCCGACAACGGCGCCAAAAAGAGTAGCCAAAAGTATCATCAGTACTGGTTCCATTGCGAAGTTAGATCCTGTCAATTATATGTAACAATTTTTATTCCCTCTGATTCTTTGTATCTTTTTCTATGTCCGAGTACCAGGAAAATTCAGTTGTCGAGTCCATTGAACGATTGGCCGATGCTCTTTATCGCCTGACCCTGCATGCCCCGTGCATCGCTGCTGCCGCCAAGCCAGGGCAATTTATAATGGCTGCCTGCGGGCACTCCCTTGATCCGCTACTTCGGCGCCCGTTCTCCATTCATCAGGCGGCCACATCCGGCACTATCCAGTTGCTCTTCAAGGTCATTGGCCGCGGGACCAATCTGTTATCTGAACTCCGACCGGGCCAGAGTCTGAGTCTCCTCGGCCCACTGGGCCACGGGTTTCAGCTACCGCCGTCAGGCCCGCTCTGCCTCATCGGCGGGGGAATCGGCATCGCCCCGCTGTTTTTTTTGGCCACAAAATGGCTTCAGCAACCACGTCCGCCTGAGTCCTGCGTTGTGCTCCTAGGTTCCAGAACAGCTGAGGAAATTCGACAGTTGGCTACCGATTTCAGCGAACTGGGCTGTCTGGTCGGGACCGCCACCGATGACGGCAGCCTTGGCCATCACGGTCTGGTCAGTGATCTCCTCCCCCCGTTTCTGTCCGACCTAAAACAGGTCTGTACCTGTGGTCCGACCGCTATGATGGCCGCGATCGCCGGTTTGTGCCGAGATACCGCGGTGCCCTGCGAGACCTCCCTAGAGTCCCACATGGCCTGCGGCCTAGGGGCCTGCCTCGGTTGCGCGATACCTGGTGCGGATGGACACTACAAACATGTCTGTAAGCATGGCCCGGTATTCAACGCTGAAGAGGTCGCATGGAGCCGCTAATTCCCCCGACCGACCTGGATTTGCAGGTAGCTATCGGTCCCTTGCGATTGGCCAACCCGGTAATGACCGCCTCCGGGACCTTCGGCTATGGTGCCGAGTTTGCTAACCTTGTTGACCTCAACCGCCTTGGCGCTATGGTAGTCAAGGGTATTTCCCTTGAACCGCGGCCAGGAAACCCGCCGCCACGCATTGTGGAAACCTCCTGCGGGATGCTCAACGCTATAGGCCTGGAAAATGTCGGCGTCAAACGGTTTATCAACCAAAAAATGCCTTTTCTGAGGACCTGCCTGAGTAGGGTCATCGTCAATATTCTTGGCGATTCCATTGAGGAATACGCCTTCCTTGCCCATGAATTGTCGGGGGTTGCTGGCATTGACGCCCTTGAGATCAACATCTCCTGCCCCAACGTCAAAAAAGGCGGGGTTGCGTTTGGCACCGTTCCGGAAATGGCGGCAGCGGTGACCCAGGCCGTGAAAAGAGAAACCGATCTGCCGGTAATCGTCAAACTCTCCCCCAATGTCACCGATATTGTGGCCATGGCACAGGCGGTTGAACAAAGCGGCGCCGACGCGGTGTCGCTGATCAACACCCTGATCGGTATGGCCATTGATGCCAGAACGCGGCGACCGCGCCTGGCCAACATCATTGGCGGACTTTCCGGCCCAGCGATCAAACCAATCGCCCTCCGCATGGTCTGGCAGGTGGCCTCAACAGTGTCCATTCCGGTCATCGGCATCGGCGGCATTGGCACAGCCGAAGATGCCATTGAATTCCTCCTGGCAGGCGCCACGGCGGTACAGATCGGGACCGCCAACTTCTACAATCCAGGTGCCACGGAACAGATCCTGACAGGAATTGAGCATTACCTCCGCCAGCAGGGCGAAACTTCGATTCGGGCCATCATTGGCTCCCTTCGCCTCGGTGTGTAGCATGACCACGCAAACCGGTCTGATCTGCGTCTCGGTAGCAGCAAAAGATGGTCAAGGCATTCTAGATACCGTATCGCCTGTGGTCTTGCTGGCGGATGTGGTCGAAATCAGGCTTGACCACATGATCAATCCGAAGGTCGACGACTGGATAGCGGGCATCCCCAAGCCCGTGCTGGTTACCAATCGGCCGGTCTGGGAAGGGGGACAGTTTGCCGGGAGCGAGCAGGAGCGTATTGATCTGTTGTGCAAGGCGGTCCGATCCGGGGCGCAGTATGTTGATATTGAACTGCAAACCGCACAGGATTTGCGGATGCAGGTACTCGACGTGGCCCGGCAACACCGAACCAAAGTGATCGTTTCCAGCCATGATTTCCAAGGGACGCCCCCCATAGCCCAACTGCGTGAGACGCTCCAGCAGATGATCGCCAGCGGAGGCGATATCGGCAAGATTGTCACCACCGCCACCAATCCTGGCGAGGCGCTCCACATACTCTCGCTCCAACAGGAGGCCGTGGCCGCCTCTTTTCCTTTGAGCGCCTTTGCAATGGGAACGGCCGGAAAAATCACCCGCCTGGCAACCCTCTACCTCGGCGGCTATATGACCTACGCGGCCATCACCGCCCAGCAGGCCACCGCCCCCGGCCAATTATCGATACACGAACTGCATGCCCTGATTACCCTTCTGGAGACAACCGCATGATCAACGGCCGCACCCAGCTTTTCGGCATCATCGGCAGCCCGGTCGAGCATTCTTTGAGTCCGGCCATGCATAATGCCGCCTTTGCCGCCCTAGGGATGAACGGCGTCTACATACCCATGCGGGTGATCGATCTGCAAGATGGCTTACGCGGGCTGCGCGCGCTCGGCTTTATCGGCGTTTCCGTCACTGTGCCGCATAAGGTGGCGGTGATGGCCTTCCTTGATGCGATCGATCCGGTCGCCCAAAAAATCGGGGCGGTCAACACCTTATATTTTCAAGAGCAGCCCGACGATACTCCACTCTGCAAGGGCTACAACACCGACTGGCTGGGCTCGAACCAGGCCCTAGCCGAGGAGATCGATCCCCAAGGCCGAACCGTGCTGATCATCGGTGCCGGCGGTGCCGCCAGGGCGGTGGGATTTGGCCTGCTTGAGGCCGGGGCCCGTGTTCTGCTTACCAATCGCACCGAAACCAAAGGGCGCGAACTGGCCGACGAACTCAACTGCACCTTCGTGCCGACTGCAGATCTCCCCATGGTACAGGCCGACGCCCTGATCAACACCACCTCGGTCGGCATGGCACCTCTGGACGATGCCCTGCCGATCCGGGCTGAACTCCTGGGCAATTTTTCAGTAGTCATGGATATCGTCTATGCTCCGCTGACAACCAAGTTGCTCCAGGCTGCCGCCGCCCACGGTTGCCGAACCATCGATGGCCTGAAAATGCTCCAGTACCAGGGGGCCGCACAATTTAAACTGTGGACCGGTGCAGATGTACCCGGCGCCGTTTTGCGTAACGCCCTGCTCGCGGAACTCAACCGCCGTTAATCTCGAGCAGCCCTTTCCTCTTTTGCCCGCAATGTAACTGACCGCCATGATAACCATTACACCTGTCCCAACCATCGACGCCACCATCAAGGTCCCCGGTTCCAAAAGCCTGACCCAGCGCGCTCTGATTGCAGCCGCCTTAGCCGATGGCCCCTCGCAGCTCATCGGCCCGCTTGCCAGTGAAGACACCCGCTACACCATGGACGCCCTGCGGGCCATGGGCGTCATCTGCGACGACCGCGACCCGGATTGCTGGCAAGTCCACGGCACTGGCGGCCTGATCCGCGAACCAGCCAGCGATATCTTCCTCGGCAACAACGGTACCGCTACCCGATTTCTTACCTCGGTGGCGGCCCTCGGTCATGGCCGGTTCCATATCACCGGCAGCGAACGGATGGCCCAGCGGCCGATCCTGCCCCTGATAGAGGCCCTGCGCGGTTGGGGTGTCGAGATCAACAGCGACGCCCACAACGGCTGTCCGCCGCTGACCCTTGCGGCCCAAGGGCTGAGCGGCGGTCGTACGGTTCTGCCGGAAGGCAAATCCAGCCAGTATCTGAGCTCGCTGCTTTTGGTCGCCCCCTACGCAGCCACCCCGGCCGAGCTTGAGGTTCGGGGGGAAATTCTTTCCCGCCCCTATGTGGAAATGACGCTCGCCGTAATGGCTGATTTCGGTATCCGAGTGGAAGCCGCCACTTCCCTGAACGCCTTCAGAATTCCGCAGGGACAGTATCAGGGCAGGACCTATACCATTGAAGGCGATGCCTCAGGCGCTTCCTATTTCTGGGCAGCCGCAGCCGTGACCGGCGGCAGAGTGACGGTCGCCAATGTCCCCATCCCTTCCCTGCAGGGGGACGCCAATTTGCTGCCCTATCTGGCCCGCATGGGCTGTCAGATCGATTTGACCGGCGAAGGGATTACCGTCACCGGCGCCGACCAGTTGGAAGGGATCGAACTGGATATGGGCGACATGCCGGATGTAGCCCCAACCCTGGCAGTGGTCGCGGCCTTTGCCGAGGGGACTACCATAATCAATAATATAGCTCATCTCCGGATTAAGGAATGCGACCGGCTCGCAGCAGTGGTCTGCGAATTGCGCAAACTAGGGGCAGATGTTGAAGAAGAGGAATCCCGCATGATCATTCATGGAAAAAAAGGCGGCAGCAATCTCCACGGCGCCACCATCACCACCTACGATGATCACCGGATGGCCATGAGCTTTGCAGTCGCCGGTCTGCGGATACCAGGGGTGCAGATTACCGGTGAGAATTGCGTGGTTAAATCTTTCCCCGACTTCTGGGAGCGTTTCCGACTGCTGGCCTGAGCCCATTGGCGTTGCTCTGGTCAGGCAGAATATATTTCGCCGTGCCGCTGTCGTTGCCCATCCAATCGCAGGCCTTCCTCGCGGCAGCGTTATTCGCCTGCACGCTGGCCGCACTTTCGGCTGGCTTAGGTTGGTAAAAATTTACCTGCGCGGCAACAGGCTGTTATCTCATATAAAACCCAATCAAAAAACCCACTGCAGTGGCCTTTTCATAAAATATCGCAAAGGAATCGATCCATGCTGGACCAGTATAGAAAAAACGCTGACCAACGTGCCGCACTCAAGGTGCCGCCCTTACCGCTGACCGAGGGACAGACCAGAAAATTGACCCAATCCTTGACCAAAGGACCTTTTGAGAGCGCCCTGCTCCTTGAACTGCTGGCAGAACGGGTGGAACCAGGGGTGAGCAAAGCGGCGGCGATCAAGGCAGAATGGCTGGAACAGGTCGCGATGGGCCAGATAGTTGTCGAGCAATTACCGCCTGAGGCGGCCATCCGTATGCTCTCGCAAATGGGTGGAGGCTATAATGTGGCGGTCCTTATACGTCTTCTCAGGATCGAACCGCTGGCGACAGCATCCGCCGAGGCCCTCAAGAGGTTAACCAAGGTCTACGAGGCCTTTGATGAAGTGGTTGAACTCTCCGTCCAGAGCCAGGCCGCGCAAGGTGTGCTCGAATCCTGGGCAGCAGCGGACTGGTTCACCCGCAGTCCGGAAGTGCCGGAACAGATAACCTTTACTGTCTACAAGGTCGAAGGGGAGATCAATACCGATGATTTCTCGCCTGGCAATCAGGCCCAGTCTCGGGCCGACATCCCCCTGCACGCCACCTTTTTTGGGAAAAGCCGTTTCCCCGACGGCATCCAGACAATCGCCGAATTCCGTCGGCAGCACCAGACCGTAGCCTTTGCCGGCGATGTGGTCGGCACTGGCTCCTCACGGAAATCCGCGATCAATTCGTTAAGCTGGCACCTCGGTGAGGATATCCCCCACCTCCCCAACAAGCGGCGGGGTGGCCTGGTGCTTGGCGGTACCATTGCGCCCATCTTTTACGCCACGGCCCGCGATGCCGGGGTTCTGCCGATTCAATGCGACGTCACCCAATTGCAAACCGGCGATCAGTTGGTGCTTAATCTGCACCGGTGGACCCTGTGCAACCAAAGCGGCGAACAAATTCCCATGGATGCGGCACCGGTGAGCTTGCTCGATGAATATCGCGCCGGCGGCCGGCTCAATCTGATTATCGGCCGGAATCTCACCCGCTCGGCCTGCAAGGCGCTGGGGCGACCGGCCCCCAACTTCTTCAAGGAAACCGAAAATCCGCAGCCCAAAACAAACCAGGCCTACACCCTGGCCCAAAAGATGATCGGCCGGGCCTGCGGGCTACCCGGGGTTTTGCCGGGGATGGTATGCGAACCGCGGATGTCGACGGTTGGCTCACAAGACACAACCGGGCCCATGACCATGCAGGAAATCGCCGAACTGGCCTGCCTGCACTTCAAGGCGGATCTGTTCATGCAGTCGTTCTGCCATACCGCCGCCTATCCCAAAGCCTCGGACCTGGGCCGCTGGCAGACGGTGACCGAAACTACTCTGGGGTGCGGCGGGGTCGCTTTGAAACCGGGTGACGGGGTCATTCACTCCTGGCTCAACAAAATGCTGGTTCCCGACACCGTCGGCACCGGTGGCGACAGCCATACCCGTTTCCCGCTGGGCATCTCTTTTCCGGCCGGCTCGGGCCTGGTGGCCTTTGCCGCCGCCCTGGGCTTCATGCCGCTGGAGGTCCCCGAATCGGTGCTGGTCCGATTCCATGGACAACGCCTGCCCGGCATCACTGTCCGCGACATGGTCAATGCCATCCCCTATACCGCCATTCGGCAGGACCTGCTGACCGTCGACAAAAAAGGGAAGAAAAACGTGTTTGCCGGGACCATACTTGAAATAGAGGGCGTCGACGATCTCAGTGTAGCCGAAGCCTTTGAACTCAGCGATGCCTCGGCGGAACGCAGCGCCGCCGCCTGCACAGTTAAACTCGCGGTCCCCGCAGTGGTCGCCGAAGTTGAGCGGAATGTGGTCCTGCTCAGGCAACTGATTGCCGAGGGATACGGGGCGCGCGACACCCTGACGCGACGCATTGCCGCCTTGGAACAATGGTTGGCCCGGCCGGAGTTGCTCCGCCGGGACGAAGGGGCCGAATACAAGACCATTCTCGAAATCGATCTGGCCACTATCACCGAACCGATTCTCGCCTGCCCCAACGATCCCGACGATGTCCGCCTGTTAAGCGAAGTGGCCGGGACCCCCATCGACGAGGCCTTTATCGGCAGTTGCATGACCCATCTCAGCCATCTCCAGGCTGCGGCCCGCCTGTTTAAGGATGAGCCCTATGCCGCCAGCCGGTTATGGATTGCCCCGGCAACCCGTATGGATCGGGAGGCGATCCAGCAGGAAGGGGGTTTGAGCATCTTTGCCCAGGTCGGCGGGCGGGTGGAAATCCCCGGCTGCAGCCTCTGCATGGGCAATCAGGCCCGGGTCAGACCGGGTTCCACAGTGATGTCCACCTCGACCCGCAATTTCGACAATCGCCTGGGCGATAGGGCACTGGTGTATCTCGGCTCCACCGAAGTGACGGCAATCAGTGCTCTGCAAGGCGCCCTGCCCACCGTGGCCGAATATTTTGCTTTCCTTGAGAAAAAAGGGGGAATGACCGCCGCTTGAATCAGGATGGAGTTCGATGGCGAAACCGATTTCAGATGACCATCTGACCGGTGATCAGTTGCCCGTCGAACACCTTGGCGAGGTTGTTGTCGATGACGTAGATGCAAATTTCTTTGGCGCCTTGACGGCTATAGCCGAATTTCTTCTGGAGATTCTCCATCATAAAACCGACATCGCTTTGGACTTTTTGATCATAGGTCTTGAATGACTCCTGATCGAACTCCTTGACCGCCCGCCTGAAATTTTCGTTTTCCTGAAACGGTATCATCACCTTGTCTTTGAGATTATGGATATACCGCTCGTGGAGGTGAAGATAGAGCGTGGTTTCGGTGATATCCAGGTTGTCGCGCAGGATTTCCTGGGTGAGGGCTGTCGTGGTATAGGTCCTCTGGACGCTATTTCTGAACGCAACGGCCTCACTGGGTTTGACCATCAGCCGGGATTCGATCCGCTGAAAGAAGGTCTCGGTAATCTCCAACTTTTCCTTGGTGAACCGGCAGATCTCCGTGGTGCCCGGTTCAAAGTTGACCGCAAACATATAATTCTGAAGGTCTTTGGCAATCTGCTCCTCGTTATAATAGTACAGCGACTCCTTGACCGACTGCAGAACCGAATAGTTGTACATCCGCACCAATGAATCCAGAAAGCCCACGGGCAGTATCTCTTTATCTTTCTTGCAGTATTTCCTAAAAAATTTGCCGAGCATGGACATATCGATCAATTTGTCGTCCCGCTCGTAGGTCGAATAAAATTCGTTGAACATCCGGATGGAGTCACGGCCGGAAAGGCCTCGCCAGCCATCCTGCTCGGACTCGGCAATAATCTTGAGCCGTCGCTTCGAGGTGAACCGTTCCACGTCCTCCTCCTCCAACCAGGCCGGGATATATCCGGTATAAATCTCCATCTTGAGCAGTTGCAGATTCCGGTCGCAGTAGAGTTCATACTTTTCGAAATCCTTGATCCACTCCAGCATGGCATCCGATTTGGCCCGCAGGCGGGTGGCGACGATCACCCGGGCAAAATTATGGAGCACCCTCGGCAGAAAACTCTTATCGATGTCCTTGCCAAAAACCCCGCGGTATATCTCCACCTCCGTTTTGATATCAAGGACATAGGGAATATTGACATATTCGATTCGATCCGAAAAGGCGGCCAGATCGGTCAGCACCTTCTTGTCCTCGGGATTCATCAGGGCGAAAAACAAGGAGTTGACCCGCTCCTCAATCTGCTCGACCTTATGGACGCCGTCACTGATGATATTGTGCAGATCCATCAAGCGTTCGGTGTTGTGCGACTTGACATCCATGAGGGCATAGATGCCGTTGTTGATCTTGGCATAATTGGAATAGAGGTAAGGCACCTTGCCGCTCGTTGAAAACATACCATCAAGCGAACGCTGCACGTCCTCGTTGCTGATGACATTCTTCAATGACCGCCGGTCACCCGGGTTAAAGACGGAGATGCCGTTGCCCAATCGGCGATTGAAAACATAGGGCCGGGCCGAGATGCATTCGAAAACCTTCAGAGGATCCCCGTATTGCTTGAGCAATTCCTGGTACAAGGAGGTGCAGATCGTGCACGGCTCATCCCGAAAAACCCATTCATATTTCTTTTCGGTAAAAAGAAGCCTTTTAAAATGGTCGTCTTCGAGGAGGTCGTCGAGAAAACGGCGGCGGATTTCTTTGGGCACCAGCAGAATCGGGTGATCATGGCTGGGGCAGGGCAGGGTCAGCACGCTCGCTGAACCGGCGTTATTTTTTTCCATGTGGAGATGACGACTGTTGCCGCCGGTCTCGTCAGGCAATTCGTCCCCCAGCAACCGGGAGAGTTTGGTTGCCAGAGAGACCACGCTGTGGACGCCTCCGGCCAGGATATTTTCCTTAAGTTTCCAGACCACCTCAAACCGGGTGCCCTCCGGGGTGTTGGCATACTGCTCGAATTTACGCAACAGATTGTTGAGAAAGGTGGATTTGCCGCTGCCGTGCGGCCCGTCAAAGATATAAATTTTGTTCTGCTGGTCGCCGACCGACAGGGATTCCACATGCCTGATCAACCGGTTGGCAAAGAGACGATCCGCAAAAAACGGCCGGTCCGAACCTTCGACGAACAATCGGCTGCAATCATAGTTGAGGTAATTGATGGATTCCGGGTCATCCCGGTATTCGTCGACGCCGTCACGGACAAAATAATGCACCATATCAGCATAAACCTGGGCGACATTGCGGATGTTCCGTTCGGGCCGCTCGACCACTTCCCGCAGGTAGTCGGTAAAAGAAAGTTCAGATTGATGATTCCGATTGCCCTTGTATTGCTCAAGAGTATGCAAGGCCTTGGTCAGTTCACGCATCCGTTCACCTTAGGTATCGCTTGATTTCTTGCGTTTTCATTCGGCCAGCGTCCTTGTCAGAGATCGGTCTTTCATGGCATAGCGGAATCGCTTCCAGTTAATGATCCTTTTCGGTCTCTCTTCCTTCAACTGACCGTCGCTCTCGCTGCCGGCTTTCACCGGAACCGGATCGCTGGTAAAGAGATGCACCTCACTGCCCCAGAGAAATTCCACCCCCAGTAATACGCCCTGGATAAAATCACGGACCAGGGGCTTGCCCTCGAAAACATGATTGAGCACCAGCGCCTTGTTATCGGCAACGGCGACCTCGATGCGAGGCGGATGATAGAGGCTATCGGCTACCATCTGTTTGTAGTCGACGGCCTTGCGACTGCGGACATAGTACTGCCAGGTCTTCCGTTCTTGATTGAGCCGTTTGCCAACAACGAACAACCGGTGCAGATCAACGAATTCCTGATCGAGAAAACTGTTGATAAACATGGAATCACAGTAATTCTCGCGAATATGGAAAATGAAATCCCGTCCCTTGCCGGTACCCTGGTCAAAGGTGCGCCGCTGGTGCTGATCGGCGGTTTGGAAATATTCCAAACCCATCCTCCCTTTTTCGGCCTGCTCTTCCAGATACTGAAATAGACGCATGCCCAAAGCGTAGGGATTGAGCCCCACCCGGGGCATGGAGGTGACCTTGGCATTGACGATAGCGAAATCGACCTCGTGACCGTTGATCCGATCATCGCCGAGAAACAGTTGTTCATGCCAGTAACTGGCCCAGCCTTCATTAAGGATTTTGGTACGGATCTGCGGTTGAAAATAGAGCGAGGTGGAACGGACTACCTCCATGACCATCAGCATCCACCGGTTTTCCTCGCGATTGAGGAAGGGGGAATACTCCATCAGAAATCGCAGCAGATCACAGCGGCCGACCGTTTTCTTTTCCACCAATTTCTTGGCATAGAGGGCCTCCAACTCGGAGTGCTTTTCGGTGATCGATTTTATAAAAAGGAGTTCGCCGTCCTCGGGATGCTCCCGAAGCATCCGGTTGTATCGTTCAATTTCTTTGGAAAAGGTGTTCATCGAACTGCGGAGCCCGTGCTGGAGAAACACATCGAAATAAAAGTCCAGCATTGAAGAACTGCGGTCGCCGTCAGTCTGGTTGATGTTGGCCAGCAGATCGTAATACCCCACCAGATTGTCGATGGTCTTGGAAAATTCGATCACATAATCGACCCACCGCCCTTTTTCCGAACGCAGGCGGGCGATAAGCCGCTTATCGGCCAGGGCCCGGCTGGTAAAATCATACTCCGCAGTGTGGCGAAAGAAGAGATTGTTCTGAAAAAAATCGATGTGGCCGATAACGTGATAAAAAATCATCACATTGAGCCAGTCGGGATTATTGTCGTTGTAATAGGAGATAGGCGGGCGGGTATTGATGACGGTTTCATAGGGATTGTTGGGATAGAGCTCATAACGCCCGGATTCCCTCAACACCTCCACGTCCTGCACCCAGTAGTCGTAGAGGGTGGGGATCATGATTTTGGGCGACAACTCGAGGAGATCGCGATTGGTGACGATATACTCGAGAGTCTCGTCCCCAAAACGTAATCCGGCTTCCCGGGCGCGATCCTTGCACCCCTCCATGATCTTTTTGGCATGTTGACTGATCAGTTCCATAATCCCCACCGGGGGCAGGTCGAAAACCCTTGCCCGTCCGCCCCCTCTCTTAAGAAATCAGATGTTTAATGCCTTCGATGATCCGGGCTTCGGTGCTCTCTTTGGACATCACATCCATACGCAACAGTTCCTTTTTGTCCTCCAGCAGACCGGATTTGGAGAGATAGCGTTCCACCTCGCTCCGACTGCTGCCGGCAAAGCCGTTCTCGGCGATAGTGATCCCGACCCGGCTGGCATACACCAGCATCTTCTCCAACTCCGGCAGGGCTTCCTCGCCATAAGTGTCCCAATCGTCGCCATCGGTGCCGTGGAAGACATAGATGTTGGAGTCCCGGGCCAGTTCCTCCTCGGCAACAATCTGGTTGACCAGGCGATAAGCCGAGGAAACCTGGGTGCCCCCGGCGACCTGCATGGCGTAATAGGCCTGAAAATTGTCGACTTCTTTGGCCTCGGTGTCGTGAAGAATGAACCGGGTCGTCACCTGCTTCTGGTATTGATAGGTCAGCCAGGCATAAATCAGCACATGTTGGTTGACCACCAGTTCGGTCGGCTTGCCGCCCATGGAACCAGAGTAATCACGGACAAAAAAAACCACGGCCTGGGATTCGTAATCCTTTTCTTTGGACAGGATCCGGTAAACGCGGTCACGGGGTGAGACGATCAATTTATCGGTGTCGATCTGGGTCAGGTCGTGGAGCCGCTGCAGGCCGATATTGGTCTGCAGCACCCGTTTCAACGTCGCTTTTTTGTCGAGAATTTGACCGAACCCTCTATTTTTATCGGTGAGATCGTAGACATAGCGGGTCAGTGATCGCTTTTTCCCTTTGTCCTTAAGGTTGGGCAGGGCAAACTGTTCGGTCAGAATGCGGCCAAGATCATAGACCGTGGATTCGAGTTCATGACTGCCACCCTGGCCCTGACCGGCACCACTGCCGCCGCCCTGCTCCTCATGCACCGGTTGCTCACCGATGACTTCGCCCTCTTCGCCCTCACCGGTGCCGCCTTCTCCGGGCTCTTCCCCCTCCCCTTCACCTTCGCCTTCGCTCTCGTCACGAATTTGATCGTGGAACAGCTTTTCCTCGACGGTCGTCGGAATCACCACCACCTTATCGTCCCCGTCCCGCCCTGGCTTGACCAGTTTGCCGACCCGAATCTTGCGGGGAAAACCGTCCTTTTCCCGCTGCAGATCGCGCTCCAACAGACGATCCAGAGTCTGATAGGCCACCATGGCGGTGATCGGCGAGGGAAGCCCTTGCTGCAGCAACTCGGGATCGTTGTAGCGGTACAGCGAACGTGAACGGGGAGGCGGCGAGGCATTATGCTTCCGCTCCGGGTCCCCCACCTGTTTGGCCAGGTGCAGTTCCCACTCGATCACCTGTCGCTGCTCGGACGACAGCCCCCTAGCCTCTAATCTGCGGTACAGTTCCTGCAGTTTTTTCATTGCCGTTTCCGCCATCTGGTCAGCCTTGCCGCTCGTCGGGGCCTTAGTTTTCGTCGACCTGGGTACAGAAATATTCAATGGTTTTCTGAGCACAGGTGAGGCAATAGCCGAGTTTATGCAGCATGGTGTCGATCATCCGGTCGTAGAGTTTCTGGTTTTCTTCGTTGGTCCGGTTGGCCAAGGCTCCGATCAGGCTGCCAGCCCCGGCGATATCGGACTTGAGCCGGACATCGGTAACCGCCTTGACCAACTCGAGGTTGTCCATAAAATCATAATCCGGATTCACCGATATTTTCTGGCCGTAAATCTTGCGGATCGAGGTACGGAAGGAGTCTTTCTGCTCCCGGATTTTCAAGCCCAGGCAGGCCTCCACCGAATCAATATAGCGTTCGTCAATCTTGAGGGCGAGCAACTCCCCGGTCTGCGGATTCTTGTACTTCCACATCCGGTCCACGCCCAGGTTCTCGGCATCTATGCCGATGATCATATTGACATAGTTGATCACATCCTTGCGAACGGCCAGCGGTTCATCCATGTAGGCATTGAACATCTCGGTCATTATCCGCTCCCGATAGAGCCCTTTGGCGATCTTGAGATCATCGAGAAACTTGGCGCGGTCAGCGGCCTCGGAGACATAGTCGAGGATCACCCGCTCCAATGCGGTGAAAACATCATACGCAAACATGCAACGCCCCTCGTTGGTCTCGGAACTCTCCAGCATCAGTTGCATGGATCGGCCCATATTCCGCTGACCGAGCCCTTTCTGACCGAACCGTTTGGTGATGTCATGTTCCTGATTGAGGCCGTCAATCACCTCGGACAAAGTTTTAAGGCTCTTCTCCCCAGCAACCTCGCCGGCTGCCAGTTTCATGGTTTCAATAGGGGTCAGTTTTTCCGACCGGGGCAGACGGGTGAGGACTACCGCCGTTGAAGCGGCATAGTTGAGATTGGGATCCTGGTGCATAACGTCGCCGGTCAGGGTGGTTTTGGATTCGTTGCCGATGGCGTATCCGGTCAGGGCAAACTGCTGCCGGTAATTGGTATTGTGCGAAACATAGCAGATCCGGCAGCGGTCGATGATCGGCGCCTCCTCTTTTTCCGAGAGGAAGCGGTTGAACTCCGAATTGTTGCTGGTCGCAATAATCAGAGTATCGATCGGCCACTTGTAGCCGTCGATCTCGATGGTCCGGTTTTGGATAATGCCAAGATAAACCTGGACCAGATCTTTTTTGTTTTTGTAGATCTCGTCGCTGAAATGGATGCCGCCGCCGGCCACCCGGGCGAGGGCGCCCCGACGGAGATCGAACCGGTAGGGGTTGTTGGTGTCGCTGATATGCAGCAGTCGCTGGATGGACTCCTCGCCCAACAGATCGACCGCCGACGAAGTAATTTTGTCCTTGGCCGGATATTTACCTGTCACCGTGCCCAAGCTCTCGATCAAGGGTACCTGAACGATTTCGATACATTGCAGCATCTCATCCAGGTTACCGTTGGTGGCATTTTTGATATCGTTCCAGATATAGGCGGAACAGGCCCCCAGCGGACGATAATTTTCGGCCCATTCGGCCAGCATCTGGTCACTGACCCGGAACTTCCTGGCCAGATATTGCAACGATTCCGCGCGGCCTTCATGCACGTTCAGCGCCAGGACCATTGGGTCTTCGTAGGTTTGCGACTCAATGGTTTTGATGTTGCCGTAGCTGCCAATCCGATCGAGGTTAATGAACCGGAATGTGTATTTTCGGTTCTTCGGCTGCGAGAGAAAATCGCGATACAGACCGCAGAGATATTCAACCAGAAAAGTTTTGCCGTTACCGGGTTCACCAACCAGGACAAAGGCCATCTCCTTGGAGGAACCGCCCTGGGAGGCATCCTTGACGAACGAGACAAAGGAGTTGATCTCGTCGTACATGCCGATGATATGCTTTTTGCCTTCGCGAAAAATGGTGAAATCAAAGGTGCTCTTGCCGTTAACCATCACCTTATTGATGTCCTTTTCCAGGATCATCCGGCTGACACTCTGAAAAGCATTTTCAAAGACACGCTCACCCTTTTTAACTGCGGTGATGTGATGATGGAGTAAATTGTTCTTTGGTTCGGTCATCATGCCCCTCCTTGAACGAGGTAAGGATAAAAGTGCCCAGCTGATTTTAATGTTATTATCGCTGTAACCCTGTCGAAATTCAAGCAGTTATTCTGAGCCGTTGGCTTCCATTACGATTAGGGTTGTTTTTTTTGGTGTTCAATTGATTATTTGAAAAAATAAGAAGTCCGCCGCTGGGGTACAAGAGGAAGGATACATTCTTTGCCGTGCAACGGTTTAATGTACTTACTGGTCAAAAAAGTCTGCAGTCCGATACCTTCGCAATGCATCTTTTTTTAAAGAAAAACAGCGCCCACCGGAAAGGATCCGGTGAGCGCTGAACATAGAGCACCTGCTGAAAATCGTGTTTGCAACTCGCCAACGGTCACGGTGGCGGCAACTAACACATCAGGATCACTTAACCTGCCCCATGGCAATTTTGAGGTTGTCTATCCAAAGCGCGACCAGGGAATCAACCTCGGCCAGGCCTTTGAGAACGGGCACACTCTCAATCCCCGCCTTGCTCAACTGACTTTTCCAGGAATCAGCCTCGTCGCCGGCCATATCGTTGAGGGCATGATCGCCGGCCACGGTCATGAACGGCACAAGGTAGGCCTTTTTTATGCCTTTTTTCACCAGCATCTCTTTGACTTCGTCAAAGGTCGGATGGCCCTCAACCGTACCGATATACATATTTGCATCCCGTTTCTGCAGCTTATACATCAGAGCAGAATAAATAGCGTCGCTGGGGTGATGGGTGCCGTGTCCCATGAGCACAACCGCTTCACCGGGCTTCCGCTCTTTCGGGACGACATCGGCGACAATCGCCTGCAGCACTCTTTCCATGGACTCGTCGGTGGTCAGCATCGGGTACGAGACAACCACCTTGCCTATCCCCCCGGACATCTGCTCAAACAGCTTGGTATTGGCATAAATTTCGTGGAACTCGGCCCCCGTGATCATATGCAGGGACTGCACCACCACCTTGGTGTAGCCGTCATCCATCAACTTGGCCATAGCGGTTTCGGGAGAATCGATCTGAACTCCGTTTTTCGCCAGTTTTTTTCGTATTATCTTGGAGGTGTAGGCCCAGCGGATTTCGGTACCCGGGAAGGTTGCTCTCACCTGTTTTTCGATATTGACGAAAGCTACCTGGGCGCTGGGGACACTGGTGCCGAAAGTCACCAGCAGGATGGCAGGCCCCTTGACGTCTGTGGCCGGATGCCCCTGGTCGGGGCTGCCTGCCAGGCAGGAGAAAGGCAGCAGAAAAAAAAGCAGCAGGGTGAAAACCAGGCCTTTTACTTGACAATACATATTGCATTTCCTCACTGATATCGAAGAGTTAAAGAAGTTAACCGGAGACGTTTCCCCGAATAGGCATTTTTGCAACCATTCCGATGCAACCGCAACGGCGCGAGAAGCACTATTGACTCCGCATTGCCCCCTCAGACCGCCTGCGAAACAGGCGCAGAAGCAACAAATCCATTACATTTGGTGAAAAACAGAACGGAAATTCCGCAGGACACAGGGTAGAGACCAGCGGGATACTGCCGGCAAACAGTATCGCCGCGCGGCCTACCGGACATGGCAAAAGAGGTAGGGGCTCCTGGTCTGACGGAAATTCCATAACAGTCGATCGGATTCGTTCTTCCAAGGCGAGTCAACCTTGCCAAGGGAGCAATGCTGAGCGGAGACCTCCTCTGCGCTTCGCTGTTCGATGCCGAGGACAAAAAAAAATCCTCGGATCATATAAAATGATCCGAGGATGCCCTGGTGAATCCACGTATCTGCGCCGTCTCTCAGGTCCACGGAGAGCGACTGTTCGTTTCAGGCAGGTATTCTGACTCCCGGTTCATCCTCCCGCCGCGTCTTCCCAACCATCGGTCAGTGACTTTTTGCAGCGTTCGTCCCCGGTTACAGCGGCGGGCCCGTCTCCGATTTCCACGGAGTTCCCTTTTAATTCCATAAATGGAACCTGAAACCTATGGACAAGGAACAGTATTAGACCGGGAAAGTCAAGCGCAATCTACAAAAGGCAGTTTGATCAACAACCAGGCGGATTACCGTGCGGCACCGTGAAAAGTGAGGAAGAATCCTTGCCGATATTTCCGGCAATCGTTATGGTTCAATAGTAAAAAAAGGTTTTTCCGTGTACTGTATATCTGGCGTAAGAAGGATTAACTGTGCCTTCAGTGGGACAAAAAATCCCGCCGATCAAGCTGTAACCCTAAACGCCGCAGCCCCCATCTCTTCTGCAAGCAACTTCACTGATCCACCGGTGCCCTGCATGGACAAAAGAAAAAAAACAAAATTCTCCCATGCTATTTCTATCAGGATTGCCTTGCCTGCCCTGCTCACCATCGTTTTGTTTGTCACCGCCACCTTTGTTATCATCCTCCCATCCCTCAAAGAAAACCTCCTGACCAAAAAACGGGAGATGCTCAGAGAGTTGAACACCATTGTCTGGACCATGGTCGCTTCCTATGAGACCATGGAACGCGCCGGCGAGATGAGTCGAGAGCAGGCGCAGCAAGCAGCACTCAGGGTCATTCGAGACATCCGTTACGGCCCGACCGACAAAGATTATTTCTGGGTCAATGACATGAACGCCCTGATAGTCATGCACCCCTACCGGCCCGATCTTCATGGGGAGGCTGTCCCCGATTTCCGCTATCCTAAAGGAAAAAATCTGCTGGAAGAATTCGTTAAAGTTGTTAAGGCCCAGGGGGCGGGCTATGTGGATTATCGGTTTCAGTGGCAGGATGATCCCGAGAAAATCGTACCCAAAATATCCTATGTAAGAGGATTTCAACCGTGGGGCTGGATCATCGGCACCGGTCTCTATATCGAGGACGTCAATGTTGAAATCGGCCTGATTGCCAAACAACTCAACGCCATTGCCACCGTTATCCTGCTTCTCGTTTCGTTCCTGGCGTTCTACATGATCCGCCACACCGTCCTGGCTGATCGTGTTCGCCGCATTATCTGGGAGGAACGGGAACGGTTACTGGTAGCATTGGAAGAAAGCAACGAGCGTTTCCGATCCCTGGTCGAGACCACCAGCGACTGGATCTGGGAGATCAGTCCCGAGGGCCTTTTCACCTATAGCAGCCCCAAGGTGCGCGACCTGTTGGGCTTCGAATCCGAGGAGATCATCGGCAGGCACCTGATTGACCTGACCGCGCCCGATGAATCAAAGCGTACCCGCCCCATTTTCCAGCAACTCATCGGCTCCAAAAAGCCGTTTCGAGAGTTTGAAAACATCTGTCAGGCCCGAGATGGCCGGATGGTAGTTATTGAAAACAACGGGGTGCCGGTGTTCGACGACAATGGCGAACTGGTGGGGTACCGGGGAATTGCCCGGGATATTTCCGAACGCAAGACCGCAATGGAAGCCCTGAAAAAGAGCCGGGACGAAATCCACAACAGCCTGGAAGAGACGGTAAAATCACTGGCCTCGGCAGCGGAAAAACGCGATCCTTATACCGCCGGTCATCAGATGCGGGTCGACAAACTGGCCTGTGCCATCGCTCGGGAACTCGGCTTGCCGGAAAACCAGATCGAAGGGCTCCACTTCGCCGCTGTACTCCATGACATCGGCAAGATCGCCCTGCCCTCGGAATACCTGGCCAAACCGGCCCGGCTTTCCGTCCAGGAGCGGGCGATCATCAAATGCCACACCGAGGTGGGCTACGAAATCCTTAAAAACATCCACTTCCCCTGGCCGGTGGCCGACATTGTCTACCAGCACCACGAACATCTTGATGGTTCCGGGTATCCTCGCGGCCTGACCGATAAAGATATTTTGCTCGAAGCCAAAATTCTCACCGTGGCTGATGTGGTCGAGGCTATGAGCTCGCACCGCCCCTACCGCCCCTCCCTTGGCCTGGAAACAGCCTTGGACGAAATCCGCTCCGGCCGAGGGATTTTTTATCACGCCCCCAGCGTCGATGCCTGTTTGCACCTGATCGCCGAGAAGAAGGTGGACCTGACGACCAGCGCCTGGTGAACGCCCCCAGACGAGGCCGCCACCTCAACCGGGTAGGAACATGCGGCAGTCTGGCCGTTATTTCCGTTTCGCCGCCGGGGAATATTCACAGCCCATCGGTCCGCAGTATTCGCCCACATACTGGGCTTGCGGCCGATAGAGCGCCGGTTTACCCTGGGCGTCGGCAAATTGTTCTTCAATGATATGGGCGCACCAACCCGCTACCCTGGAGATGGCAAAAATCGGGGTCATCAAATCCGTGGGAATACCCATCAGGTAATAGACCGGGGCGCTGTTGAAATCGACATTGGGCAGAATGGTGGTTTTGCCCTGCCTGGCAAAAATTGCCAGGGCGGTTTCCTCAATCTTCTGCGATATTGCCGCCCACTTGCCCCCGGTCTGTTCACCAAGCCGCTGACCCATTTTTTTCAAGTACACCGCCCGGGGATCGCCGGTTTTATAGATGGCGTGTCCCATCCCCATGATGACCTGCCCCTGCTGCAGTTGTTCAGTAACCCATGCCTCGACATTCGGCTCGTTCTCCAATCGCAGCAGCATTTCCATAACCTTGGCATTGGCACCGCCGTGCAGGCTGCCGGACAATGCACCCAGACCGGCGGAAACTCCGGCATAAAGACTGGCACGGGTCGAAACCACTTCCCGAGCGGCAAAAGTCGAAGCGTTGAAAGTGTGGTCGGCGTGGAGAATCAGACAGACATCAAGGTCATGGGCCGTGGCCGCATCGGGCTGTTTACCCTGGAGCATATAGAGAAAATTAGCGGCATGGTCCAGAGAGGGCTCGGGCGGCAGAATTGGCTGGTTGTTGCGAATGCGGTGCCATCCGGCCACCAGGGTCGGCATCCGGGCAATCAGCCCGATGGCACGATTGAGACAGGTCGGGCGGTCGAGGAAGTCGTTATGCTCCTCCGCCATGGCGAGCAACGGGATGCTGGCCTGGAGGACATCCATGGGCTTAGCTTCTTTGGGCCATTGGCGCATGCTCTCGAAAATGAAATCAGGCACCTGGCGCGCCTGCTTGACTTTCTGGGTAAAATCCACCAACTGGTCGCTGGTCGGCAACGTACCGTAGAGCAGCAGATAGGCGGTTTCCATGAAGGAAGAACCCTTGGCCAGATCCTCTATCCGATAGCCCCGATAGATCAGCACCCCTTTTTCGCCATCAATAAAGCTGATCGCGGAATCAGCAACGGTCACTCCTCGTAACCCAGTGTTTTTCACACGAATTTCTTCACTCACGACAGGCCTCCAAATATAAGGTTCAGTTCGATTAAAAGGTCAAAAGGGGGGCATCGTGCCGAAGCTTGCCGACCGAGATCGCCGACCCAAGGGATCAATGCTGCAAAGTGATCAATTTTAATGAAGAAAATGAGGAAGTTCAACCAATTTTACGGGTTCTGTGCCAACCATATTCCCACCACTGCTGCCCCTGGGGATACAGCCTGAACCCTGCTCAAGTGAAGGGCGCAGTTTCGTCTTCCTCTGGCACCGGCTTACCGGCATGGGGAGCCAGGAATTCCGCCGTTGAGTCATCCGGGCCGTTGGCAGTGAAAAAAGGCCCGACATCGGGCAGGTAGGACTCGAAAACCTTGCCGTAAATCTCCCAGATAGTGATAAACAGAGCGGCGACGATCGGGCCGAGGATGATCCCCAGGATACCGAACATACTGATCCCGCCCAAGGTGCCGAAGAGCACGAACAGATCATGCATCTCGGTATCCTTGCCCACCAGACGGGGACGCAGGATATTATCAAGATTGCCGGCCACCGCGCCGCAGAGCACCCCCAGAATGGTCACACCGAGGAAATTGCCTTGAAGCGCCAGGATAATCAGGGCGGGAATCCAGACAATCGCGGTGCCAAAAGCAGGGATAATCGACATCACCGCCATAACCGTGCCCCAGAACACCGGCCCCTGAATTCCGGCCAAGGCAAAGGCCAGACCGCAGATAAAACCCTGGATGGCGCCGATAATCAGCGTGCCTTTCAGAGTCGCCTTGGTCACTGAGGTGAAACGACGCAATAACCGGCGTTCGTCGCGGTCATGCAGGGGCAGAAAATAGAGAATTTTGAGGAGTAGCACCTCACCCATGGTGAGAAAGTAGAACATCACATAAAGCATGATGATACTGCTGAACACCGCATTGACGGTAAGCTTGGTTACTGAAGAAAGGCTGTCGATGAGGAACGAGGAAATGTTGCCGACCACCAGGCCGGCCTTTTCGATAATCACCGCCCGGTAGGGGAGGAGGTCCTGGTAATAGGGTAACTTTTCCATATAAGCGGTAATCGCGGTCGGCTCGTTGATAAAGGCCTGAACCCAGGGGGTGACCGATTGGCTGACGCTGATCGCCTGGCCGACCACTACCCCAATAAGGATGGAAAGCGGGGCCAGTACCAGCAAGACGATGCCGACGATTACCAGAACGGAGGCAATATTTTCCCGGCCACCAATTTTGGCCGTCAGCCAGCGATGCGCCGGACTGAGAATGGCCGAAAAGATGCCCGCCATGAACATCGGCATGAGAAACTGCGCAATCATGTCGAGGAACACTGCCGAGATGAGCAGCACTAGGGCCAGCAGTACGCTTTTATTGATCAATTCCCGTTTCATCCGCTTGCTCTTGAGTGATTGTCTTGGTTCAGGGAAAGGTCCGCGCCAGCCTTGTGGCCGCACCGCAGGCGACCACCGAGCGGCAGAGAGGCCGGTCAGTGGAGGGCTGCTGCCCGGACCAGCGCTGTGGTCAGTTGGGTCAGTTCGTCCGGCCGGATGATAAAAGGCGGCATGAGATAGAGCAGGCGCCCGAAGGGGCGAATCCACACCCCCTGTTCTACAAAAAACCGCTGGAGCACGGCCATGTCGACTGGTGTTTTAGTCTCGATCACCCCAATGGCCCCCAGCACCCGGACATCGGCCACGGCCGGCAGATCACTTGCCGGCGCCAGTTCCGTGGTCAACTGCCTGGCGATGGCAACCACACGCTCCTGCCAGGGAGTGGACTGCAGCAATCGGATCGAGGCACAGGCCACATGGCAGGCGAGCGGATTGCCCATAAAGGTCGGCCCGTGCATGAAAACACCCGGCGGACCATTGGAGATGGTGGTGGCGAGTTCGGTGGTGGCCAGGGTGGCGGCCAGGGTCAGGTAGCCGCCGGTAATCGCCTTGCCCACGCACATGATATCCGGAGAGACGCCCGCATGATCAGCGCCAAAAAGCAGGCCGGTGCGGCCAAAACCGGTGGCGATTTCATCAAAGATCAGCAGCACGTCATATTGGTCGCACAACCGCCGCAACCCCCGCAGGTAGTCGGGATGATAAAACCACATGCCGCCCGCGCCTTGAACAATCGGTTCGATAATAACCGCAGCGACCTCATGGTGATGGGCAGCAAGCAGTTGTTCCATGGCCGCCAGGTCGCGCTCATCCCAAACGCCGTCGAAGCGGCAAGTGGGCCGGGGAGCAAAAATTTGCTGGGTCAGAGCGCGCTCAAACAGCGTGTGCATGCCGGTAACCGGATCGCAGACCGACATGGCCTGAAAGGTGTCGCCGTGGTAGCCGCCGCGCACGGTAAGTATGCGGTGTTTTTCAGGCCGCCCCAGAGCCTGCTGGTATTGGAGCGCCATCTTCAGGGCCACCTCGACGCTGACCGAGCCGGAATCGCAAAGGAAAACCTTATCCAGCGGCGCCGGCGTGAGCGCCACCAGCAACCGGGCCAGTTCCACTGCCGGCTCGTGGGTGAACCCGCCGAACATGATGTGGGCCATCCGCCCGATCTGCTCGTGTACCGCCCGGTCGAGCACCGGATGGGCGTACCCGTGAATCGCACACCACCACGATGACATGCCGTCGATCAGCTCCCGGCCATCGGCCAAGGTGATGCGCACGCCTGCGGCTGAGGCCACCGGATAGACCGGCAGCGGTTTGGTGGTCGAGGTGTAGGGATGCCAGAGATGCTCGCGGTCGAATTGCAGCAGGGACTCGATCTCCATGGGATCAGGGACGGTCAAAGGTAAAACCCATGGCCGAGAGGTGCTGGAGATCTTCAGCGATGCCCGATCCGGTGGTGGTCAGAAAGTTGCCGACGATGGCCCCGTTGGCACCAGCGGTAAAGCACTGATACTGCTCCTCGCCCAGTTGCTGCCGGCCTCCGGCCATGCGGATGACGGCCTCCGGGTTGATGAACCGGAACAGGGCCACGGTTGTCAGCACCTCATCCGGGGTCAACGGGGTGAGTTCGGCCAGCGGCGTGCCGGGGATGGCGGTGAGAATATTGATCGGAATCGACTTGACTGCAAGCTCTCGAAGTTCGAAGGCCATGTTGATGCGGTCTGCCATGGCCTCGCCCATGCCGATGATGCCGCCGGAACATAGCGACATCCCGGTCTGGCGGGCCAACTCCAGGGACTCGACCTTCTCCTCCCAGGTATGGGTGGTGCAGACCTTCGGAAAAAAGTCTCGACTTGCTTCCAGATTGCAGTGATACCGCCGGACGCCGGCGGCATAGAGGCCGTCGGCGATCTCCTGGTCGAGCAGACCGGTGGAGGCGCAAAACAGGAGTGAAGTGGTTGCCGCCATCTGCTGGTAGAGATCGGTCAGTTCCGCCACCGTGGCCGGGCTTAGACTGCGGCCACTGGTCACCAAAGAAAGCCGATGCACGCCGTGGTCATCGTTATCCTTGGCCTGTGCCAAGGCTTCATCCTCCGCAATCGCGGTATAGGTGTCGATGCCGGTATGGTGTCGGGCGGATTGGGCACAGAACCGGCAATTCTCGGTGCAGTTGCCGCTTTTGGCGTTGATGATCGAACAGAGGTCGAATTGGTTCCCCAGGAAATGGCGACGGATGGCATCGGCGGCCCTATAAAGTTCCTGTCGAGGGCTGGCGAGCAGCTGCAACGCGGTCTGCCGGTCGATATGTCCCCCCTCGAGGACCGTTTGTTGTGCCTTTATAATACTATTCATGATTCGATAAAAGAAGAGGGATTAATCCCGGTTGATTTTGATATCCTTAGGCGGACCACTCACGATCATTTCCGCAATGGTCAGCTTGATCCTGGGAAAGAGCCCTTTTTTGTCCCCGAGAAATCGGGTCTCCAGTTGCGCCATCCGCTGGTAAAGGATAGTTCGATCCATAGCCGGGGCATCGGTTTCCACCACAAAGGTAGAACTGACCACCTCCTGACAACGGAAACAGCCGGGAAAACGAAGGTGCTGTCCGTCCGGCCGGGTCAGGGTCGCCGGTACGCCATGGGTGCGACAGATCATCATCCGATGAGCATACAAGCCGCAGAGCCCCTGGTCATTGAGCGGACACATGAGTTGAGGCCGTTGCCCTCGTGCGATCAAAAGGTGACTCTGTTCGACGTATTCCTTGGCCTGCTGCATGATGCGATCCAGCCGAGCATCGTCCAAGGCACGGATGCCCTCCCACAGATAAGCCCATTCGCTGTAGGTATAATGGAGGAAATAGGAATCGCAGCAATTATCCGGACACCCCTGGCAGGTCAGGGAAATCGTTCCGGCTACCTCGTCATAGGCCGAAGCCATGGAGTCGTAGATCTCTCCGATCTCGCAGGAGAGTTCCGGTGGCAGAAACAGTTCTTTCATAATCGTTTTTCCGCTTTAGCGGGGTTCCTCAAAAGATTGCACCTGGTAGGTGTAAATTTGCAGCGAACCAGACCGCCAAGCCCCATCGGCCAGCCCGGCTTTGCGACAGAGATGCCCGAGAAATTGCTCAGGCGTCGGCAGTTGTTGCCATACCTGCGGCAGGAAGGTGGCGCTCGCGCTCCCCGGCCCTTTAAGGATAACCCCGTCGACCTTGGGTCGCAGCAGACGGGTCAGTTGCTCGGCTGTGCCGTAATCCAAAGGCTGCGGCTCGGTCAGGATAGAAATCTCGATATGGAGATCGGCCAACTCGCCGGCGGTCAACGGATCAAACCGATAATCCTGAAACGCGGCATTGAGGGCATTACGCCTGATCCCGTCGGCAACACCCTCCACGGCGGCGAGACTGCCGATGCATCCCCGCAGGTCGTTTCGTTTATGCAGGGTGACAAAAACCCCTCGCTTTTCGAGAAAGACGGGGTCGTTACCCTCCTCCGCCGTTACTGCCGAGTTCGTCTTGACCCCCAAGCGCTCTTCGATTTGCTGTCGCGCCAGACGTACAAGTATTTGGCCCTGTCGTTCAGTGAGCATGTCCGGTCCTCTGTTGACTCCATTTAAGAAAGGGATTTACTCTATTTCACAGGTTAATCCTGTCAATACAATTATGATGGGAGATAAGGATATCAACCCTCAACGGCTGTAAAATCTTTTTTTGAAAGAAGGGACACTGTGCAGAGAAAGCAGAGGAAAGTGACAAAATCGGTGGAAAGACCGCACGTGCAACAACAGCTGCAAATTGAGAAGCGGAAGCGGGAAGTCTTTACCGGGAGGATGTCAACCCTTTAAGAGAAAGTTCTCCTGAAGATTTAAAAGGTATCTCTTTCTGATACCCACGCACGCTCACGCCAACGATTCCGCTCAGGGTATATGGCAGTTTTTTGTCCTTGGCGGCAGACGAACCGGCGGTATGGATCAGGTCAACCACCGACGGCAGGATATCCAGCACCGAGGCATAAACGGTAACCGGGACGACCTCCGTACCGTGGGCGGGAACACTTTGTTGACTGTCGGCGATGCCACTGGCGAAGTGGCGGCCATTCATTTCCAAATCGCAGTTGACCGCGTGGATATCGAGGGGGACCTCGTTGGGGTTAATCACCCGTAATTTTATCAAAAAAATACCTTCCAGAGCCTTGATGTCCTGGATTCGGATATCGGCTACGGAAATTTTGGGTTCTTCCCGCAGACCAGACATGGCCGCGCACCCGCTCAAGAGCAGAAGCGTAAAGAAAAGAAACAGAAAACCGAAAACTTTTGATTGCGGTTGGGGGACAAGCATGGGCCGCTCCTTGGTAAAAATGACGGTGCGTATGATTTAACCCCGGGAAATGACAAAGTCAACATCTCGATGGAACTATTGACGTTCCCGCAAGAAAACGGTATCAATACTGCCCAACGGAGGAGTGCCGGAGCGGTTGAACGGGACGGTCTCGAAAACCGTTGTGGGGGTGACCCCACCCAGGGTTCGAATCCCTGCTCCTCCGCCATATTGTCGTCCGACAAGGTATCACAAAGTACATCTAACCCGCTTCCTGCCAAGGATAGCGGGTTTTTTGTTATCCAGCAATGTCCAGGTAGATTTGCTTGAATCCAACCTCTTTTGTTGGTACTATGATGGTACATTCCAGGTGTTCGCCGGGGCGGTACCAACACTGTACCAACAAGCAGTAAAAGTTCTGGAATTTTAAGTCTATAAAGCAAGCCGGTAATAATTTTTCGGGATTGGAGGTACCAACATATGGGTGGCGCTACCAACAAATTGACCGACATGGCCCTAAAAATTGCAAAGCCAGGGACGGCAACGAGAAGACTTGCCGATGGCGGAGGTTTATTTTTGGAGATCAGGCCGAATGGGTCTAAGTATTGGCGGATGGCTTATCGGTTCGGAGGGAAACAAAAACTTCTAGCATTGGGTGTTTACCCAAATGTGTCAATGCCGGAAGCACGGAAGGCTGCACAGCAAGCTCATCAACATCTTGGCGAAGGCAGAGATCCAGGACTCGTCAAAAAAATTACCAAGGGCACAAATTGCACCGACAACACTTTTCAGGCAGTGGCATTGGAATGGTTGGAAAAATTTAAGCACCAGTGGAGCGATAGCCATGTGAAAAGCATATCAGGTCGACTGCAGCGTGATATTTTCCCCTGGATCGGAAGCCGACCTATTGGCGAGATCACCCCCCCAGAGCTTCTTTCAGTTCTTCGCAGAATAGAGGCCCGTGGGCACCTGGAGAATACGCATCGAGCTTTGACCAATGCAGGGCAAGTCTTCATGTACGCTCTGGCTACCGGAAGAATAGAACGAAATCCGGCATCAGACCTTAAGGGAGCAATACCTCGGCCAACGGTCAAACACATGTCGTCCATCATAGACCCTGATCAAGTCGGCGAATTGATGAGAGCCATAGACAGATACTCCGGATCACCTATTACCCGCTGTGCCCTTCAACTTACGGCCCATGTCTTTTTAAGGAGCAAAGAAATCCGCCTTGCGGAGTGGTCGGAGATTGATTTCGACAAGCTAGAATGGCGCATCCCCATTGCCAAGATGAAGGGCAATAAAAGAGACAAAGAAGCTAACCCAGCGGCATATCATCTCGTACCCTTGGCGACGCAGGTAATCAATATTCTCCGAGAAGTTCAGGCTCTATCTGGACAAGGCAAATATCTCTTTCCCGGACTTCGCTCTAACTCGAAGCCCATAAGTGATGCAACCTTGACAAATGCCCTTCGTCGCATGGGTTATAGCCAGGAGGAATTACACGTGCACGGCCTTAGGGCCACAGCGCGGACATTAATACGGCAAGAACTTGGTTTCGATGAAGAACCCATAGAACGACAGCTTGGCCATGCGGTTAAAGGCCCACTGGGTGCAGCATACAATCGAGCTGATTTCGTCGAAGAACGTAAAAAGATGATGCAGGCATGGGCCGACTACCTGGACAAGCTCAAGGCCGTGGCCGAAATAATCCCTATCCGGGCTGCGGTTGGCTGATATCTCAATTTCAAATTTCAGGGTGGTAGGGTCGCTCCCGAAAAGCGGAACCCCTTGTCCGCCTTCACCCTGATTTTCTGAGCAAGGGATTGCTCCGAAGGGGGAGTGAATCATGGGTTTACCTGACCACAGAAAACTAACTATTCAAACCATCTGTAATCGTTGGAATAAAACCACGGATTACGTCCTCTACCTTGCTGAAAATGGGGAGTTAGGCGTTTGGATTAACCTGTCAGATGTACTTGTGGAGGAAGAATCAAACGAAACACCCATGCAATATCACGAGAAATTTGAACTTAAATTGATTCCTCAAGATTTGCTAGATTTGACCAGTCCCGATGTACGGATTGAGGTTGAGACTCTTAACGGAATATGTGTTGGAGAATATGAAAATAATTACGTACGTGTGCACAGGATGTTCCAGGAAGATGGAAAATTCATCATCGATCTTTCAAAGCTTTATGTTCATGCGGAGGAGGTATTAGCCTTTGAGGCAAAATACGGGGTCACCGACATTCCACCACTGACCCTTCTTGAAGAACAGCTCAATAAAAGCAATAAATCTTTCAGTAACAATATGATAGCCGAAGGGAAAAAAGCCACTCCCACCGAAGCGATTGCCCTCCATAATTATTTCTTAGAGAATGAGAACTCGGACATTCTAGCACCAGGAGAAATGAGCAAATTTATTGAGCGGCTAGAAATCCTCGAGGAAAAATATAAAGATAGCGACGCATCATTATCATCTGATAAAGGGCAGCAACAAGAAATCAATCTACCCATCGATAAAGCAAAAAGATTAGGCAGGCCAAAAGCCCAACTAACTGAAGCTGTCGAATTTCTCTACGATAAATTTTACAAGGAGGGGAACACTGAAATATTGAAGGAGGGGAATGTTCAAGAATTTATCAAGCGCTTACAAGGCAGTATCGATGAAAACAATCAGAATTATTCGGACTATGTTGCAGAACGCATAAAAGAGGTGAAAAAGCCAGGTGGGGCTTGGATGATCACAACCCAAGAAATCATGTCCCCTGGTGTTAAATATATGAAATCTAAAATTAAAAGCATAGAAGATGTTTCAAAAGCACTCCACTACCTTCGCGAAAAAAAACAACTCATCTCCTGATTTCCTTATTCCACAACCCCGGTTTCGGAATTCCCAAACCCCGGTTTCTGAATTTCGGCCATGTTTGGATTGCTTCAAAGTTCGCTGACTACCGGCGGACATTACACATGAGGTAATCACATGGCCCCTAGACGCAAGACACCCGACGCAGTAGAACTCATCCAATTGCATCAGGACATAGATGGCAATCGGGATCGAGAACACACGTCCCCTGTTCCAATCACCCCCCTTCTTCCTCCGAACGGATTCCTCCGGCTCTCACAAATCGTTGGCGATAATAAAGCTGAACCGCCAATTTCTGCAATTATCCCTGTTTCCAAATCAACCTGGTGGGCTGGAGTTAAATCAGGCCGCTATCCACAGCCAGTCAAGCTGTCGGAGCGTTGCACAGCATGGAGGGTGCGGGATATCCTTGAATTGGCTGAACGGTTGTAGGAGGTGTCGATATGAAGAAAGCCTTCCTATCATTTCTCAAACGACGCAATGACCTACGTTTGGAAAAATTTCTTGTCCGCTTTATTGATCACCGAATTGCAAAACCCCATAAGAGGTCTTCGGAATTGGTAGATTGCGCTCTTGCCATCATTGAGGAGGTGTGCTGTGAACAAGAAAATTGACGCGTTCAGATTGGCGATGCGATCCGCTGGCCTTGAACCTCCCGAGCACATTAAGCCCGGAAAATTTTACCGTTTCCCAGGAGTTGGCAAGCACAACGGCAACAAAGCCGGGTGGTGCCAACTCTTTCCCGATGGAATGGGCGGTATCTTTGGTGACCACTCAAACGGGCTCTCAGAATCTTGGCAAGCCGAGAGGGAACGACCGATCACCGACGCCGAGCGGGTGGCTTTCCGTCGACAGGTTGAGGAATCCCACAAGCAGGCCGAACAGCAACGGCGAACCGAGCAGGAAGCAGCGGTGCTCAAGGCACGACAACGTTGGGAGACAGCGCAACCGGCGAGCCTGGATCACCACTACCTTGTCCAAAAACACATCTCCGCCCATGGTATAAAGCAAGATGGTGACAAGCTACTCATTCCGATGCGAGATGAAGCCGGGAAACTGTGGGCGCTGCAAACCATCACCCCAGATGGAGACAAACGATTTTACCCGTCCGGTTGCCGGACCAAAGGGTTATATTTTTCCTTCGGCGGTAAGCCT
>JAFLKR010000041.1:81189-88010 GCA_019163135.1 Desulfobulbaceae bacterium
ATATGCATTGTGGAGGGATTCGCTACGGCGACGGCAATCCATGAGTCTACCGGCCACCCTGTAGCGGTTGCATTCTCAGCCCACAACCTTGAGCCTGTAGCACGGATCCTCAAAGTTAAGTTGCCCAGCCACCCGCTTATTATATTCGCCGACGATGACCGGAAGGACGACAGCGACAACAACCCCGGCATTGTAGCAGCAACAAAGGCGGCCCTAGCGGTCGGCGGTTGGATGGCTGTCCCTGGTATGGGTAAGAAGGCAGACGCCTGGGATTTGTGGAACGAGCAAGGCCATGAAGCGCTCCGAGAGGCAATAGCCACCGCCCGCGCTATCCAGCATGAGCAAGTTAAAGATGCAGTTGATAGCCAAACAGACAAGCCCCCTGCCACCGTGCAGGAGATAAGGACCGGCGACGCTGCGGCCACCATTCAACACTTGGCGACCCTCCCCCCTGTTGAGTATGAGCAGGCCCGGAAGGATGCGGCAACTAGCCTCAAGATGCGGACCACCATTCTTGATATGGAGGTGAATAATATTCGCCGGAGAAGTGTTGACAGCGATCTGCCCTATAAAGAAACCACCCCCTGGCCCGAACCTGTCGACCCGGCCCGGCTACTGAGCGACATTGCGGCAACCATCCGACGGTTTATTGTCTGTTCCAGGGATGTTTCCAACACCGTGGCATTATGGGTTGCCATGACTTGGTTCATGGACGTGGTACAGGTTGCCCCCTTGGCAGTTATCACAGCCCCGGAAAAGCGATGCGGTAAAACTCAACTACTTTCCCTACTGGGGAAACTTTCGGCGCGGCCAATTTCAGCAAGTAGCATTTCGCCGGCTGCGCTCTACCGTGCTATTGATGCATGGAAGCCCACTTTGCTAATTGACGAGGCTGACGCCTTTATGAAGGACAACGAGGAACTGCGCGGAATCATCAATTCAGGCCATACTCGAGATTCAGCGTATGTCATCCGTACTGTTGGCGAAAACTTCACCCCAACCAAGTTCAACACCTGGGGAGCGAAAGCTCTGTCCGGCATCGGTCACGTTGCTGACACACTGATGGACCGGGCGGTTGTCCTGGAGCTACGCCGTAAGCTGCCCCATGAAGAGGTGGAACGGGTCAGATATGCCGAGCCAAATTTATTCGACGATCTACAGGCGAAACTGGCCAGGTTTGCCTGTGATTACAGTGACAATGTAAGACTGGCCCGGCCCGACCTTCCTCCAAGTCTCAACGACAGGGCGCAAGACAACTGGGAGCCGCTGCTTGCCATTGCAATGGTAGCCGGGGGGGAGTGGCTGGAGATCGGCACCAAGGCAGCTCTAAAAATATCCGGCTGTGAGAGTGCCACACAAACTATAGGAACCGAGCTACTTGCCGATATTCAAGAGGTGTTTGACACTAAAAGGGTGGACCGGATCAGCACAGTGGACTTGATAACGGCCCTGTGCTCCGACGATGAGAAAAGCTGGGCGACCTACAACCGAGGAGGCTCTCCTATTAAACCAAAGCAACTTGCCAACAGGTTGAAAATGTATGGGATCACCAGCAGCACTATTCGCATCGGCGGCAGCACTCCCAAGGGTTTCTTAAAAGAACAATTCACAGAAGTTTTTTCACGCTACCTGGCCACTCACATTCTATCCGCAACACCGCCACAACCCATGCTGGATGGGCATCTAGGTGTTGCGGATAGAAACAGTGTTTCGCAACAAACTCCTCGAACCGCAACAAACCATGTTGCGGATATACCGCAACGTTGCGGATATGTTGCGGACAGAGAAGGCTGCAACTCGCTGTTACTACATGAATGTTGCGGTGTTGCGGATAGAACACCCCCGCCAGAGAGTGGTATGGTGGAGGTGGAGATATGACAGCGACGGAAATCATCCAAGCGACAAGGGCCGATGGATTGGATATTGCTTTATCACCTGACGGGAAAATCAAGGTGAACGGTAAACGGCCCGTGGTGGATCGTTGGCGACTAACCTTGATTGAACACAAGGACGAAATTATCCATTTGCTGAACCGTGAACCGGGCGGATCGGTTGGGCCCGCCCCTTCCATCCCGCCATGGTGCGATCCTCGCTGTGAATGCTTTTGCCGGTTGGAGTTTCCTGGTCTGGACGTGATCCTAGGTTGCTACCAGGAGGCCGATTCAAGACAATGGCGTTGGTCGAGGCTGGACAAGATGGCCCATTGCCCGAAGATAGAAAGCAACGGCTTGCGGACGATCGACTCGACCAGCAAGGAGCAGCTACCATGAGCCCAAAGAAAGAGGTTTTGTCAGTGTTCTTCGTCCGGCAGAGGGTAAGCAACCGCTGGTCTATGACTATCTCGACGGTCATGTCGGCTTGCTTCGGCATCAATGGGAGTGCCGGCAGAAGGTGTTCAACAAACTATAATCGGAAATAGCCTGTCTATGCCATGCATTCACTGGTAGCAAAATATCGACTATTTTGGCCTCATAACCCTCAACAGGTCCGCAGCGGGTCCGCAGCAAAAAGGCCAAGAAACGAGAGTTTTTTTTTCGACCGGAACAGACTTGTTTCAGAGGCTACAGAATGAAATTAACCCATCAAGAACTACTCGCCCGCAGATTCTGCGGAGCAAAGACTAGGGCTGGTACCCACTGCAAGCAACTTGGCATTTATGAGAATGGCCGCTGCAAACTCCATGGAGGGTTATCCACGGGGCCGAAGACTGAGGAAGGTAAGCGCAAGGTCGCTCTCAATGGGTTTAAACCGAAGCAGAGAAAGCAAACTCCATGACTACCTGTCAAAACTAGACTTTTTGCTAAACATTTCGGGATTAATCTACGAGTTACCCGGTAAGCAATGGTAAGGTTTCCGGAGCGACGGTATCCATGTAAGTATCCATGTAAACTTGTCCGTCGCTTGTACTGTCGCTTGTACCGTCGCAATTTCCAACACTCTGATAATTGTTGTAATTTGTGATAGATATCACGGATTATCGCTTGTCCGCTCTCGAAAATGATCTCTTCTTGATCATATTTTCATCTGAAAGTTCGTTCATGAATCTTCGGACCTTTCCTAAAGTCTTTACCGGTTTGAAGCAAGCTTGTGCCTACCTATGTACGCCACACGTAGGCAATAGTTCACGCTGAGCTGGTACACACCCGGTTCGCACACAAGGACCAACTGCTGAAAAATGATTAGTGGTACTGGTTAGCGCGAGATCTGTGCCCGGGTTTACACCAAGACTCTACACTTTGCTTAACACACTGGAGGTGGAAAACGATAAATCCTGTTTCTCGTCCATCTTCCTGCTGACATCCGCCCTGGTCACGGCATCAAGAAACATTTCAATATATCGATTTGATACAGCACTCACCCTGGTTGACACAGCTATTGATCAAGCACAAAAGATTTTTCCCCGTTGACATCCACCCATGATTAAGGCAATAATTTAGACGCAGCCGAAAAAAACGGTTGCCGGGTTTGGTCGCCCGAATAAAGAAGGCGGATGCACCGCCATAACTTTCAGTTCGGCGGTTTTTTTGCGTCCGGCGCACAGTATGCTCTTTGCTTGGGCGGTGGTGTGCGGGAGGCCTTGCGCCTGCCGGTTTCCTTCTTTACCGGTCGACCAACCCGCACCTCACCGCCCTATTTGCGTTTAGTTTTTGGGGAGGGGCGGCAATCCCAAGTCAACAATGGAGCAGTGCAATGGAAAATTTGACATCGAAAAACACCGAAACCATCCAAAACATAGAGACCTCTCTCCTTGATCACGTGGACAACTTGACAGCCATCATCGAAAGAACTGAGGCGATAACCCGTATTGTCTCGAGGGACTTGCTTTCAACTCCAGAAGGGGCGGCACACCGGCGTTTGTCCGACAGTGATGCCGCCAGCCTAATCTGGCAAGCACAAGAGAATCTTCAAGCCATGAGAAGGACTGTTAATCAGATGTGGGATGACTATATGGGAGAGGTGGAAATGCTCCGGACGACTGAAGCCTGATAATCACCCAGAATTGCGCCCCCTGCCCGGGTGAGCCTCGCCCAGGCAGGGGGCAATACAAGATGTACAGATAGATGAAATGTCCGCAGGAAAGCGACATGCACGTAAGTTACTTTCGCTTGCAAGCAATGACCATTGATCGTTCGTTCGTTTTTACGGATGAGCCACCCATGCTTCCGCTGTTACGATTGATGTTGCCCCCGATAGCAGCAAATGAAGCATCCTCACTACTGCGATCTATAATATCGTAGCCAGCATCTTTGCACAACTCGCCAGCAGCTGCGTAACACTTATCCCAGCCGCGCCCAGCACCACTACAGTTCAAGGTGTACGCCTTGCGGCCATCAGGTGAGTACGTTTCTTGAACGGTGGCACACGCACCCAGCGTGGCGACAACTGAGACAGTGATTAGAAGACGATAGACGGTCATAAATTTCTCCTTAATTTTTGGATCTAAGCCGGCGAGTCCTTCTCTTTTGGAGAAGTGGATGAGGCTGACCCGTCCGTCTGCTCGAGTGGGGAGTCGTCCGACATCTGGTGCGCGGTCGCTTCGTAGATCCCCTTGCTCAACCACTCCTTGATCTCTTCCGGCATCTCCGGACTGAAAGAGGACTTTTCTCTTGGGGTCGAGGGCTTCGTGGAGGAGGCGGGTCGCTTCGCTCCGAAGATTATCCGACCGACCTTGAAAGGATGGGTTTCCGGGAGCGGCTGATTGCTTGTTCGCTTTCCTTTCATATTTGTAATCCTCTTTATCGATAAAGGCCGAAAAGATCGTGTTATCATGTACTCCGAATTTTCCGTCGAGGTGTGTATCAATTATAGTGGCAACGCCTGGCATGGTGCTAACCCCGGATAGGTTACCCCTGCCTCCTTCTTCCTCTAGCAGCCAATCCAGCCAGGCCAGCCCCGAAAAATAACACTGTCGCAGGTTCGGGGACGGGACCATAGCTATGAGGATAGTTCGGCCCAAACTCAATAGAATTTGGGGAGGTCATTAAGTTACTTGTGATGCTACCGATTGCTGCACCATCTTTGCCAAAGATAGAGATGCCTGGAACCCCGAACGTGGATGGCACGTATACCAAGCCTTTATGGTCAACGGCCACGTCGCCAGGCCAGTAAATAGAGTCAACAAGCACATCGAAAGTCGTGTACACCTGACCGTCCCAACCAGACCAAAGAAAGACTTTCCCATCAGAGGCCGAAAGACCATAGACAGAATTGTCCGGGCCGATGTATGAGGGAACAGGATTACTACCGTCTTCACCACTAAGCGCAAACGACTGAGCTACCCCGCTCTGATCAAAAACATGAATAAGGTGGTCGCCAGGACTCCCCACAAACACTAGGTTATTTGTACCAACGGCTACCCCTGCTGCTATTTTAACGTCATGCACTTCCCAAAGTAACGTCCCCGACTGGGCGTATTTCGATAAAACACGGCGGTCTATATCCGAGAAATAAATGTTACCTGCTTCGTCAAAAGCGTAACCAGAAATTACCGATCCCGGCAGTGAAAAGTATGGTTCGACCTTAAGGTTTTTTTTAACTCGATACAGCGTCTGGTCGTCGCTATTCCAATAAGTTAATTCTCCGCTCGAATTGAAATGGATGTCGGTGGGCTGACCTGCATCTTTAATGAAAGACGAGACTCCGATGCCTTGTTTGTATACAAGTATGCTTCCAGAGCCATCAGCTATATAGAGTGATGTAGCGTAGGCGGCATGACAAAATATCAGGGAGCAAAAGAGCACAAGAGCAATAACAAGTCGCATAAAAGATCCTCCTTTTGATTTCCTGTTCTCCAGCTACAAATTGAAGCGGAATTCTCAAAAATATTCTTATGCCTTATAAGGTCGCCTTAAATATCTACACGAGCGACTTAGTCTTAAAATTGTAACAAGGATGGCGCAAGCCAGACCGACATTTACTGAAAGGTAAGCTTTCGTAACTGGGCAAGAGAAAAACTAACCGAAAGAATAAGAATGAACAATCTCGCAATTTAATGGTCAGCGAAAACTTTCGGCAAAATGCAACTCAAGTATTTATTATTTAATGCAGGAAAAAAGTTGGGGTATCAATACTTAAAAAATGAAGATTAAACAGGTATTAAAATTATACATCATGTAATTTTTTATAAAAATATTAGGATGTTGCTAGCCCGAAGGCAGAACTAGCCCTCTTCCGTATTCGCTTGTAAGAAGAAAATTTATCTTCCAGAAAACGGAATCCAGAGGCAGGGCTTAACATCTCTGGCTCTTTTGTTTCCCGATTCCTGGCAAGCTATAGACAGCGCAATAAACCTAAGTAAAAAACATTTGTTGGTACTTTTGTTGGTACATTATAAATAGTCACCAAAAATAAAGTTTTAATATCAACATGATATCGCGAAAATTCAAAGGACTGCTCCGCCACTTACAAACGCTATACAATTAAATTAACTTGAATTTTACTGTAGAAAAAAAGCATTAGACACACTCCAGCCTACACTCTTTTGACGGATGCCCTCGGACCATCTCGGATTCCTGAAAATCTTTTCTTCAGTTCAAAGTTACCCCATCCCTCTATTATTACTCCCAATCTCCTCCCTCCCAACGTTGCTTCAAAGCCTTCCCAAAAAACCACAGAATGTATTTAAATATGAATGGAGTGCTTAGTATAGCTGCCGTTAAGCGCCTATACCAAGGACGAATATCGTATTTTTCAACTCACTCATTATTGAAATATTTCATATTTATGTTGGAAATTTTAGTCATTCAATCGAATTTTGAATAAATCAAACGCCTCGAACCTATTCATCTCTAGGTGGAAAGAACGCTTAACTATTACCCCTG
>JAFLKR010000003.1:0-81900 GCA_019163135.1 Desulfobulbaceae bacterium
CTGGTATTGCTCGGTGGTCCCGTATCGCGGTAGGGTGATGGCGGCGGCTCGACCTCCGGGCTAGGCTCCGCAGCAGGCTGCGAATCCGCTTACTTCGCGGTCGTCTAGGCAGTTGCCGGGAGGCCGACAGGACACGTGCGTCCTTGGGTGGTAAGGGTTGGCGCCAACACCACTGACTTTAAGGAAAAAGCAACGCAGGAGAGCGAAAGGCACAGTCGGGAAGACCTCCCCCCCCCTTGCGGGTCCCTGCCGTTGTCCCCCATAATTAACGCCGCCCTCACAATCCTTCATCCCGCTGGAAGCAATACCCACTATTTCAAAGATCGTGCCCGAATGAGACCGGGCTTCTTGAACAAAGGATTGAAACGACCCCGAAAGGGTCTTTCCGGGTGCCAAGGTCTGCTGTGGATGGGGTCGTATCAATCCTTATTGGTTATCGGTTTTGGTCTACGCTCCAGTTTTCTGTATTATCTGTACGAGCTAAATTCCGGAAAACAGTGGTGATGTTTATGGAATTCCGGAATTAAGTTCTGATTTCCGGAATTAAAGGTCGGTGTTTGCTCTGTTATGTTGATTACATGGACTGGCAGTCTATTTGTTTAATTAGTGGTGATCTTTTATTCCGATACATGGCCAACGAAAAATTTATCATTAAGGTGTTTTAGCCAGCCGAAAAAGGCACTGAGCTGAAAAAGTATTTACATATCGAGGTGATGCGGAAGCATGGACTTATTTATCACAAAGCATCGTCCTCCAATGCACTGTATCGTGAGAAAATCACATGAAATTATTGACGTTCAGGCTATCAATCCGGTTCGGTTTATGCATGTGTATAAGTTAAGAGTAATCGTTTAAACTTAGGTGCCCAGATGCCTTACAAAAAGAGATCAAGCTCCAGAAAACACCATGGTGGCTTAATGAAAAAAGTGGGGATTGCTGTCCTCGCTGTTATCCCCATATTGTTGGCACCCCTACTTGTCCACATATTCGTAAAAAACGATAACATCGTTTCATTAGAAGCTCCCGTGAAGTTTATTTTGGCTGATGTTGGATCGATTGATGTATCCAATGAAAAAACTCAAGATCCAGAAATTGCTGATTTGACCCTAATTGAGGATGCCAGCAGTGAAATAAACGGTGAATGGAGAGGAGTGTGCAAAAAGAACAGTATTCATTCAGTGGAAGATTTTCAGAAAACTGTCCGGAATGATCCTGTGCTCTTGAGTCATTTTTCGGGGTTCAATTGGGAAACCGCCAAAATTGGTAAGCAGGATGAAGAGACATTTGCGTATGTCTCGCACAGAAAAGGTGAAGTCATTAAACAGACATCAAAACCAATTCGGTTACCAAAAGGCGACGGGTATATCACTGACGGAGTCCGCATCGCTCGCACCTACTGCTGCAACGACATCAATATGACGCCTTCAGCTGGTGTGCCCAAGAAAGAATCACCCCCTATCAATATGACGCCTTCAGCTGGGGTGCCCGAAGAATGGGTGCCCTCAGAACCTTCTTTTCCATTCGATCCTTCGGGGGTCATCCCTTTTTTAACCGCATCTCCAGCAAGATTTTCTCCTTCTGCACACTCTTCTTATGTCCCCAATTCTAGTTCCATTCCTGAGCCAGGCACCATGCTTCTCATGGGAACGGGCCTAATTGTACTTGTCGCAGCTTGTAAGAAAAAAAACTCTGCCAATAAGAGCTAAGGTTCAGGTAATTTGAATTTTCCCCTCGGGTTCAATTGGGCATCTTACGGTGCAACGTAACGGTCCTCGGCACAATCTAAACCATGTACAATTCATGCCAATTCTGTGAAATGGTTTCAGGTAATTCACGTGGGGTGAAAGCCTTTTGCGGTCATGCCTTGACAGGGACCTATAGGGAGCATGCCTGCCTCAAGCATAACTGTATTGTCGATTAGTTAACCGATAGATATTTCATTAAAATAGCAAGGCGTAAACCTTTTAATCCGAAGATGAAGGGTGAGGCGGGGTGTCAGACTATGCTGTCAAATCTTCAATCGTCCAGGGTTGTAATTGGCTGGGGCTGCTGAATATAAAAACCTTGTGCTCCGTCGAGTGGCATCTTGGATAAGACATGCCACTGGTTTTCGTTTTCGACAGCTTCGACGATGACCTTTATGTCGAGACTGTGGGCGACATTGCAGAGGGCGTTGATGAAGAAAGAACGGTCGCTCTGCTCATTTAGCAATTCGCTGGTGATCGCTCGGTCGATCTTGACGTAATTAGGCAAAAGCGATTTGAGATAGCCGAAATGCATTAAACCCTGCCCAAAATGATCAACACCAACTATATGCCCTTGGTTTTTAATAACTTCTGAGAACTCCCTGATAAGGCTGCCATAGCGGATCATCCGGAACTCGGGAAATTCGAAATTAAGCTGGATGCCAACTTGGGCACATTGCTCAAGTTGTTGATGAATCCAGGTTACAAAATCGTTATCGATGAGGGAGAGCGGCGACAGGTTGATCGCTATTCGATGGGGGTAGAATTGCTGAACCGATTGTTCTAGCAGCTTTTCGATAATCATTTTATCCAGGGCGGGCATCAGGCCAAGGCGTTCTGCCATGGGAATGAACATGCCCATCGGTAAATGTCTTCCGGTGGCATCGATCACGCGAGTCAGTATCTCATGATGCAAGGTTTTGTTCAAATCATGTAGGCTGACCGTTGATTGGGAATAGAGGATAATGGATCGATTGGCGATTATATTATCCAGTAATTCCTTCCACTCGGTTTTACCGGCCCAAATCTTTTCTTCCTCATCGACCAAGGGGAGGATCTCAATTTTTTTATGGTCGCAATTATAACGGGCCGTGCTCAAAGCCGTGTCGGCCCTTGTTAACAACTGACCAAAGCTGGCCGCCTGTTCATAAAAAACACCACCGCTGTAGACCCCGGCATTGGTTGCGCTCGATGTTTCTGTAGCGACTCGCTGGCACAGATCTTCCAGTATGGCATCGGTAATCCGCCTGGTGGTCTGTTCGTCCGTATTGGGCAGGAGTAATGCGAAATCGCCACCTCCCATCCTGCCGAGTATGGACTCAGGCAGTTCATGGCAGGCCTGTTGAATAATAGAGGCAGTTTCTTTAATAATCCGGTCGCCTTCCTGGTAGCCATATGCTTGATTGATGGCAAGAAGGTCCTGGATCTGAAAGAGCAGGAAGAAACCTTTGACCGCAGTGTCCCTGCCTTCGAGCTTCGCTTTGATCTGGGCTTCAAGATAGCGTCGGTTGCCGGTGGCTGTCAGTGGGTCCTGGTAGGTGAGTTGCCTCAGAGTGTCGGCAATGGCGACTTGTTCGTGGAACATTTCCCGTATCCTGTCGGTCATCCGGTTCATGGCGATGACCACCCGCCGGAGTTCCCTGGTCCGGGGTAGTTGCTCTTGGATATAGAACTGGCGGTCGCACAGGGCCATAGCCTGTTCTTCGATCCTGCGCAGGGGCCTGAGCAGGAGCCGCAGGCCGAGGCCCCCCAGTAGGGCAATTATCGCGCCGGTGAGCGTAAACCACAGTGCCGTGGCCTGGGCGGCCTGCCAGAGGGCCTGGTAGGCGTGACCGGGATGACTCTCCACAGAGACCGCCCCAGCCTGCTGCCAACCGTGCATGACCAGGGCCGTGGCTTGAGGTGCGGAGAGCGGTACTAAGCGAATGAACCAGGCTGGCACCTCATCTTGGAGGAGGTCGGTGCGGCGTTCGATCAATATCTTTCCGTCTATGTTACGAAATTCTATGATCCGGTAGTACCCTCGATCAAAAAGTGCATTGATAATGGTTTTCATCTCAGCAATATTTGCACCTTTGGCAATGGTGGTGAGGGTGAGCCCAAGGGAGGTGGCCGTATCCTGCGCATGGGTTCCCATTTGGTTAACTAGGAAATCACGAGTACGTTTGATCTCACCGATCCAAAGGCCAGTACAAAGGCATAGCAGGATGAGCAAAGTGCTGAGCAGCAGTTGTCGGTATAAAGTCATAGCGCATCCTCTTTATTGGCGTAACTCTTCGATCATTCTTGCTAACAGTTCCCGCCAGGGTTTAACACGTCGGGCATTTCCGATCATATCTCCCTTTCCCCGTTGTTTTGCCGCCCATAAGTTGGAGGCGTTGAAACTGTAGATAGGAAGCAGATCGGTTCTTCTGGATGAAGGCTCGATGGCGTCGAAGAGGCTATCGAGGACCAGTGGTTCCAGGCCAGGTCCAGGATAAAAAGTGAGGACCATGTGGGACTGATTAAGATGCAGAGCTGTAACATAAGTCAGGGCCAGCTGTTTTTCTGCCACCCCGAGACCGATTAGCGTGAAATATTTAGCGATGGCAAAATCTTCGCAATCGCCACCGTTACTGGCGAGAAACTCGGTGGGCGTTGCCCAGTAATCCTCTTTTCCCCAATGGGTGATATCGCTTACAAAAGGAATTCTATTGAAAAATAGGTTCACTTTTTCGAGCTTTAGCAAATCGTTGCCAACTGTGAACCGCATGAGGTCTTGCCAGGCTAGCAGACGTTTGCGCGCAAACGATCCATACTGATTTTCAGCCCGGTGGAGTGCGCGTTCACTGATAACAAAGGGCTCCACGGCGAAGACCGGGACGACCGACACCATCAAGAGAAGAAAAGTTATGCAGAGGACCAGAATACGATGCATGACAGTGAAAAAATCCGCCAGGAGGTCTTGGTTTACCAGCAAACAAGAGGTGGTGGTGCGATGAGAAATTCACTACAGATTTTAACTATACCGAGATTATAAGAGATAATCTATTGTCATATATGGGCGCTATTACTAAAGCGATTTTTTCGATAATCAAAAGCGAGGGTGCATACAGTTTTTGTGTAAATGGCCAGCGAGAAGTAAGTGGGGCTCATGCCTAAGTTGGCATTGCATAAAAGGTTCCACTATCTTTCCAGATAGACGCGAATGCTCTGCCCAGGCAGGGATTTAATATATCCAACTGGGTTTCATTCAAAGCCTTTTTTTGAAAATTGCAGAGAGATCGTTTGCGATTCAACCATAATTATCTGAAATATAAGGAATTGATTGGGGAAAACGGATTGATTAAACACCTTGGATTTCTCGCTATTATGGCGTTTTTGTTTGCCGCGCGATTTACTTTCGCAGCACCTCCGGTGCTAGGCCTACCAATCCATTGCCAGATTGGTGTCGATTGCTATATCCAAAACTTTATGGACCATGACCGAGGTTTAGGATGGCGTGATTACGCATGTGGCTCTCTTTCATACGATGGTCATAACGGTACAGATTTCGGGGTCGTTGATCTGGTCACAATGAAAACTGGTGTAAATGTATTGGCGGCATCTGCAGGGACGGTAATAGCCATACGTGACGGAGAACCAGACATCTCGGTACGTCAACGCGGCCGCAACTCTTTGGCAGGCAAGAATGCTGGCAATTCGGTACGTATTAGCCACAGTGATGGGTGGGAAACTCAATATGGCCATATGAAACGTGGCAGCATTGCTGTACGTGCCAATCAGAAAGTGAAATCCGGTACGGTTCTAGGTCAGGTTGGGTTATCCGGAAATACTGAATTTCCACACATAGACTTTACCGTGCGACATCTGGGGCGACCAGTCGATCCCTTCGCGCCGGATTCGCAAAATTGTGGAGTCAGCGAAAAAACACTTTGGGAGCCCGCCCTTGCCAAGACGCTAACCTATCGCCCTACCGGTCTCCTGATTGCTGGTTTTTCACCAGTACTTCCCACGCGTGAGCGAGTTGATACTGGTGATTATTCTGCGGCCACGCTAGCGCTGGACTCTTCATCGATCGTCTTTTGGGTAGTAATGTTTGGCCTGCAGAAGGAAGATGTCCTTGAACTGCGTTTAAGTAACATAAATGGCCAAGTGTTGTCAGGCAGTCGCAAAACGGTAGACAGCAACAAGGCCATGGCGTTTGCGTTCGTCGGAAAACGTCGTGACGGTGATGTTTGGCTCACCGGTATATACACCGGGCGGGTCATTTTGAATCGCGGTGCTCATGTGGTGATTGATGAAGGTCGGTCGGTAGCTGTGTATTGAGTTGAAGCGATTGATTATCTAGGTCTGCTGCATTTCATCCGATGAACGATGATAGGTGTATACAGTTTGACCGTGGAGGGCGATCTCGCCAATTCTCCGCGATCCTCGTGCATGTGTCATTGCCTTGATGTCTCTGAAAATCGCAAAATTTGCCAATTCGAAAAATTTGCGAAAATCAGTTGTCTCGTCGGTCCGGCTTCATCGTTTTATTCAACTTGGTTTTTAACTTAGGTGACTGTTCTTCATCGATTTACAGTTAAAACGTTAAAAATCAGCATGTTGAATGAACCGGGGCAATGTGTACCGTTATCAACCTATCCTAAAAACGATATTTTGATACCTTTGTTTTTCATAGTGATAATAAAGTTAAAACAGATAGTTAGAGATGATTAGTACCCGACAGAAAACCTCTTTTCTTTATTATAGCGATTATTTCTTTGGCGACTGGATGTGAACATTCAACTGCGGGTAAGAATTTCTATGTCCTCTTCATTAAAACGATAACAAATGGCCTTGTTCAGTTGTCAAGATCCCTTATCCCCTTCATTACAATCCAGCACTTTCCGAACTTTAGCGGCCAACGCGATGCGGGAGAATGGCTTTTGGATGAAATATACCCCTTCATCCAAAACACCCTGATGGGCTATGATATCAGCTGTATAGCCTGACATGAACAAACGTTTAATCCACGGTTGATTTATCTGTAGCCGTTCAGCCAGATCCCGACCGTTCATCTCGGGCATGATGACGTCAGTCAACAGCAGGTCGATTTTTTTATCATGAGCTTTGACCAGGCTGATGGCCTCACTGGGGGTGTTTGCGGCCAGCACGTTGTAACCCAGTTGCTGAAGTATGGTCGTGGTCATTTTCAGTATCGTCAGCTCATCCTCCACCAGAAGGATTGTTTCATGACCTCGCGTAACAGGTCCGGCCGCGTCTTCGATCCTTGCCTTAACGGCCTCCCCTTCATGCCGAGGCAGGTAGATCGTGAAGCGGGTCCCCTGTCCAGGCTCACTGTAAACATTTATAAAACCGTTATTCTGCTTAATGGCCCCGTAGACCGTGGCAAGACCAAGACCTGTTCCCCTGCCGATCTCCTTGGTAGTGAAGAAAGGTTCGAATATTTTGGCCACCGTCTCTTTGTCCATGCCAATGCCATTATCATTAACAGAGATCCTTACATAATCTCCGGGCACAAAACCGTCGTGCGTTGCACAGTATTCTGCATCAAAGGTGCTGTTTCCCGTCTCAACGATAATTTTGCCAACGCCTGCAATCGCATCCCGTGCGTTGACGCAGAGGTTAGCCAGGATTTGGTCGATCTGTGACGGGTCCACCTTGACCAGCCACAGGCCGGTTCCTGGCTTCCACGTGAGATTAATGTCTTCACCAATGAGCCGTCTCAACATTGTGAGCATTTTTTCAACGGTTTCATTCAGGTCGAGCACTTTTGGGAGAATGGGCTGTTTGCGGGCAAAGGCGAGCAGTTGCCGGGTCAGATCAGTCGAGCGCTGAACGGTATCCTGGATGGCACGAAAGCGGTGAAAATAAGGATCATCCAGATTCATATTCATGAGGGCAAGGTCTGCATGACCTTGGATTACAGTGAGCATATTATTGAAGTCATGGGCAATGCCGCCAGCCAGTCGAGCAACGGATTCCAACTTCTGCGACTGTTGCAGTTGTGCCTTCAATTTTTCACGCTCAGCTTCAGCTTGTTTGCGTTCGGTGATGGAGCGTGCCTGCTGGATATTTTGATAAGCGGAGCTGGACAGTTGATTGGCTAGCGTGAAGAGGGCCTGGGCAATGTGTTCAAATCGTTCACGTGACATGGAAGGCACGGCATGAAACGCTTGCATGAAAGCTGCCTCGTCAGCATTGATTGCACGAGCATAGGCCCGCATGTTCTCTTCGTTTTGGGTTTCGTTTTTCACTTGACCTATCAACCAGTTGGCGATGTGATGGCCACCGACTGTGATGCTGGCGCCGGCATCCCACAACCCACCACTGAGGCACGGTTGCACGATGGGACCACTCGGGTGATAGCACCCGATGGCAGCGTCGGATTTGAAACAATTAGAACAGCCCTGTTCGGTTTTACGGATGATTTCGCTGCACAGGTACGTGAAATTGCTTGGAGCGGTGAGAGGAGTTCCGTCGGGTAGGGTGATGATGGAAGCCACGCCAGTGGCTGCCGCGAATTCGTCCTGAATGCGCTGAATTACCGCCGGATCGAACAAGTCTTCGAAGGTAATGCCATTGGTCTGGTTGAGTGGGCAGGTGAGGGTTACCAGGCGCTTTTCGAGTGCTTCCTCCATTTGTTTATATGCAGTGATGTCTCGAAATTCGGTTACTCGGACTGTGCGCCCTTTATAAGGGATATTCGTGCCTTGGATACTGACGGGATATCTAGTGCCATCTTTACGGAGCCCTACGATTTCGTATGTTTGTTCGAAGCCCCGCTGAACATTTTGCATGACCAAATCGCGATAATCAGGGGCAATGAGCAGAAACCCATCCATGCCGATAAGCTCTTCAATGGCGTAACCAGTCTGATCCGAGAGGCCTTGATTGCAGTCTAGAATGACCCCATGGTCATGAATGACAATGCCGCCAAAAGAGGCATTATGCAGTGCCCTGAATCGTTCCTCGCTCTCCCGCAGTGCCTCTTCATCTTGCTTACGTTTAGTAATGTCATGAAAAATGCAGTGAGTCTGCTGAAACTGACCCAGGGAATCTTTGCCAATCCTGCCATGGAAGGCTACAAGGATAGGAGAGCCATCTTTTTTGACCATCTCGAATTCGATTCCGAGAATTTCGCCGATCGCTTTAAATTTCGGAAAATTTTCCTTGAAATGCTCGCGCCAATCCGGATGGAGGAAATTACTAAAATTTTTACCGATAACTTCTTCTCTGTTGTAGCCAAGTGTCTCCAGCCAGGCCTGATTGACCTCGATAAAGCAACCGTCAATGTCGAGTGACTGATAAGCAAGCGGAGCCCTTTCATAGAGGTGCTTCAAATGTTCATAGTCTGCCAGCAGGTGTATTTCTCTTTCTTCCAGCTCTGCAACCCGTTTTTTGAGGTCGTCTAATTCAGAAGAATGCAAGTTTGATTGGTTGTCCATGCATATCCACTATATATAGTAAAATCAAGGCATTGTCATTCGGTGATGGATAAGAAGATTCTCTTTTGCAAGAGACTGTCAGTTTATAATGTGAGGAAAGGGGAGATTAATTATCCTGTTACAGAATAGCACACATCCTCACCAATTCAAAAGGTTATGGCAAAGATAGGTCCCAGGCTATTTTCAAATAATATCGATTTCTATGAACTGGTTGTGCTTAAAAACCAGGAGGTGTGAAATCGCGCGAGCATCGCTTGCCAATCACAATTCGTATTCACATTTCGTATTGGGTGCGCCGATACTGGACCGCCTCGGCGACATGCGCCACGGTCAGCGCTTCGACCTCGGCGAGGTCGGCGATGGTGAGGGCAATTTTGAGGATGCGGTGGTAGGCCCGTGCCGAGAGCCCCAGTCGGGTGATGGACTGGTTGAGCAGTTCGGCGGAAGCGGCATCGAGGTGGCAGTATTTTTTGACGTCCCTGGCGCTCATTTGGGCATTGCAGTAGATTCGGCTAGCGCCGGCAAACCGTTGTCGTTGCCGAATTCTCGCTCGATTGACCCGGGCGCGGATGGCGGCGGACGGCTCACCTGCGGGTTGATCCATCAACTCCTTGACCTGAACCGCCGGCACATCAATATGCATGTCGATCCGGTCCAGGAGCGGTCCGGACAGGCGACTGCGATAGCGCTGCACCTGGAGGGGACTGCAAGTGCAGGGGCGGACTCGATCACCTAGAAATCCGCAGGAACAAGGATTCATTGCGGCCACCAGCATGAAACGGGCAGGGAATTTGAGGCTGGTGGCCGCTCGGGCAATGGTCACCGTGCCGTCCTCGAGGGGCTGGCGCAGCACCTCGAGCACATGCTTCTTGAATTCCGGCAATTCATCAAGGAACAGGACACCGTTATGAGCTAGCGATACCTCGCCTGGTCGAGGGATCTGACCGCCGCCAATCAGGCCGGCATCGGAAACCGTATGATGGGGGGAGCGAAAGGGCCGGGTGGTGAGCAACGGTGTTTTTTCCGGCAACAGCCCGGCAGTGGAGAAAATCTTGGTGGTTTCGATAGCCTCCTCCAGGATTAGATCGGGGAGAATGGTTGGCAGACGCCGGGCCATCATGGTCTTGCCGGTGCCGGGGACGCCGCAGAGCAGAAGATTGTGGCCGCCGGCAGCGGCGATCTCCATGGCCCGTTTAGCGTATTCCTGACCTTTGACATCGGCGAAATCGACCGGATACTGGGTGTGGGCAGCAAAGAGGCTGGCGGGATCAATAACCATCGGTGTCAGGATGATCGCCCCTGCCAGAAATTCCACCGCCTGATCGAGGCGTTCGATGCCATAAATTTCAATACCCTGCACTATGGCGGCTTCGGCGGCATTGGCGGCGGGAACGAGAAAACGGTGAATGCCCTCCTGGCGGGCTGCCAGGGCCATGGGCAAGACCCCCGGCACTGGCCGGACTGTGCCGTCCAGGGAGAGTTCGCCGGCAATGGCGGTCTGCTTAAGCAAATCGCTCTGGAGGATGCCGGCCGCGGCCAGGATGCCGAGCGCAATCGGCAGGTCGTAGCCGGTCCCTTCTTTTTTCACGGCTGCCGGGGCAAGATTGACCGTTATCCGTCGGGGCGGAAAATCATAACCCGAGTTTTTGATCGCCGCCCGCACCCGGTCCTTGGCTTCGCGCACCGCTCCCTCCGGCAACCCCACCGTCGAGAAAGAAGGCAGTCCCTGGGCCAGATCGACCTCCACCTGGATGAGGAGTCCATCGACCCCGGTTACCGCACAGCTGATGACCTTGGATAACATGAAGTTCTATTGGTAGAATTGGAGCATTGCCGAGGTGTAGGCCCCGTGTTTGCGCGCATGGATATAAAAAGGCGCCAGGATCTCGCACTGCTCGCCACCGTTTTTTACCGCCTCGATCAGCACCAGTCGGGCGCTCGTTGTCTCTGGATAGGAGTAGACCGGCTGCAATCGTTTGAGCGTTAACCGGTAGCGCTGCAGGGCGGCCAGCAACGGATTGCAGCGTACCGCCGGATAGACGAACACCACTCGTCCCCGGTTTTTGACACAGAAAGCTCCGGCGCGGACAAAATCGTCGACGGTCGCGGTCAACTCGTGCCGGGCACAGGCCGCCTGGTCGTCTAGGTTGATCCGGCCGCTGTCTTTTTTACGGTACGGCGGGTTACAGACCACCAGGTCAAAAGATTCCGGCGGCAACTGAGCTGCGATGTCGCGGACGTCGCCGCGGACGACGTCAAATCGGTCGGCAAAACCGTTCCGGACGCTGTTGTCGAGCGCCAGGGCGGCTAACTGCTCCTGACGTTCCAGGCCGCAGACGGTAAGCTGCGGATGACGATGGGCCAGGATGAGCCCGATAACGCCGCAGCCGCAGCCTAGATCCAGCACCCGGGTGCCGGGCTTTGCGGCGCAAAAATGGGCGGCCAGCACCGCGTCCACCGAAAAACGATAGCCGGTGCGACTCTGACGGCAGAGCAGGCGGCCCTGAAAGAGGGTGTCGTCGGTCAGGGCATCTAGGGGCAGCAGGGTTTCCGGCAAGGGTTGGACTCCGCCATGAGGGGAAGAGGGAGGGAATCGCCGATGGGCTGGCAAAAAGAGGGGGTTTCTGCTACAATTATTACTTTTCAGCAAAACGCTGGACAGTTCACTTGATCTGCTTACCATTTTACCCTAACGGTGCGCAAGCCGCTTTTCGGCGGTTCATCCCGGCGTGGCACCGAACCATTTTCGTTCAATCCATAGGGAGCCTTTCATGGATATTTTTATCAAGACCCATTTTTCCGGCGGACACCATCTGCGAGCCTATCCGGGCAACTGCGAGAACCCGCACGGTCACAACTGGAAGGTCAAGGTGACCGTGCGGGCCGTGCAACTCGATCCCCTCGGCATGGGCATTGATTTCAAACAACTCAAGCAAACGGTCAACGCAGTGGTCGACGAACTTGATCATCATGACCTCAACGAGCACCCGGCCTTCCGGGACATCAATCCCTCGTCCGAGCATATCTCCATGTTCCTCTTTCGCAGCCTGAAAGAGGCGCTGCAGACTGAACGATACAGCTTGTACAGCGTTGAGGTTCGAGAGACCGACTCCACCGGCGTGATCTATTACGGTGACTGATTCCTTGCTGATCTCCGAGCTGTTTTATTCCATCCAGGGGGAATCCACTTGGGCGGGCCTGCCCTGCCTGTTCATCCGACTGGCGGGCTGCAATTTGCGCTGCAACTATTGCGACGCTCACTATACCTGGGATGAGGAGGCGGCCGAGCCCATGGCCATAGCGGATATCCTCGCCTGGACGGCCCAGTATCCGGGGTCGATGGTGGAAATTACCGGCGGTGAACCGCTGCGGCAGGATGGAGTCCATCCGCTGATGCTGGCTCTGCTCAACGCCGACCGCCAGGTGCTGCTCGAGACCAACGGCAGTCTGCCGCTGGATGCGGTGCCGGATGCCGTCAGGATCATCATGGACATCAAATGCCCGGATTCGGGTATGGCCGCCCATAACCTGCCGGAAAATATTAATCGGCTCAGGGAGCGGAGTCGACGGCAGTGCCGGGATGAAATCAAATTCGTGCTCAGTTCTGAGGGCGACTTCCATTGGGCGCGCCAACTGGTGGAACGGGAACAACTCGACCGGTTGCTGCCAGTGCTGTTTTCCCCGGTCCGGCCGCTGCTCGAACCGCAGCGGCTTGCCCAGTTGATCCTTGAGCACCGGCTCAACATTCGCCTCCAGCTCCAGCTCCACACCTTACTCTGGCCGGAGCAGTCCAGAGGGGTCTGAACCGGTTAAAAAAAGCTTCTCACTCGTCGTGCGCTGACCTATACTCATTGAAGCATATCAACCGAATTTTTCCGCACCCAACTCTATACCCTTGAAAGGATACCCTTATGCCCGCTTTGGAAACCACCCGGATAGCTATCATCGGACTCGGTTATGTCGGCCTGCCGCTGGCCGTGGAGTTCAGTAAAAAGAAACCGACCACCGGTTTTGATATGAAGTCCAAACGGATCGAGGAACTGCGGCAACATCTTGATACCACCCTTGAGGTCAGCTCCGAGGAACTGGAAGAGGCGGATAACCTGCAGTTCACCAGCGTGATTGAGGATCTGCGTCCCTGCACGGTTTTTATTGTGGCCGTGCCTACCCCTATCGATACCAACAAGCGGCCGGATTTTACCCCGCTGATCAAGGCCTCGGAAACCGTGGCTGCGGTGCTTAAAAAAGACGATGTGGTGATTTACGAATCCACCGTCTACCCCGGGGCCACAGAGGAAGTTTGCGTGCCGATCCTGGAACGCCTGTCAGGCCTGACCTTCAACCGAGATTTTTTCGCCGGCTACAGCCCGGAGCGGATCAATCCCGGTGACCACGAACACCGGTTGCCCACCATCGTCAAGGTCACCTCCGGTTCGACCCCGGAGATTGCCGATTTTGTCGATTCCCTCTACGGCCTGATCATCACCGCCGGCACCTACAAGGCCAGTTCGATCCGGGTGGCCGAAGCCGCCAAGGTCATCGAGAACACACAGCGCGATGTCAACATCGCCCTGATCAACGAACTGGCCCTGATCTTCAACCGTCTGGGCATCAACACCCTGGAAGTGCTGAAGGCGGCCGGAACCAAATGGAATTTTCTCCCTTTCCGTCCCGGACTGGTCGGCGGCCATTGCATCGGCGTCGATCCCTATTATCTTACCCACAAGGCCCAGGAGGTCGGCTACCATCCCGAGATGATCCTGGCCGGGCGCCGCCTCAACGACGACATGGGCCGGTATATCGCCTCGGAGACGGTCAAGCTGATGCTCAAAAAACGCATCCACGTGGCTGATGCCCATATCCTCATCCTCGGGCTGACCTTCAAGGAAAACTGCCCGGACTTGCGCAACACCAGGGTGATTGATATCATCACGGAGTTGAACACTTTCGGCGCTCAAGTCGAGGTCTATGATCCCTGGATCGATCAGGAGGAGGCGGCCCGCCATTACGGGGTCACCATGATCGGTGAGCTGCAGCCAAACCGTTATGATGCGGTGGTGCTGGCCGTGGCCCATCAGGAGTTCACCCGGTTTTCCGCGGAGAATCTGCGCCGAATCTGCAAGCCTGCGGCTGTTATCTACGACGTTAAAAACATCCTCCCTCCGGAGATCGTCGACGGCTGTCTGTAATCCGCAGGGGCGATCAGTCAGCGGTCATGGCCTCCAAAATGGCGGGCAAAGCGGCAGCGCTCGGTTTTTGGACAAAAAAGCCCCTGGTGCTGTTTGCTGCCAGTTGGGCAAAAGGGTTGGTTGCAATATTGATATCGATGATCACCCCGCCATGCTGGTACACTTCTCGGGCCACCTGATTGGGTAGGTTGGTGGCCCCGGCGGTGCCGACCACAAGCAACAGGGCGGTCTCCTGCGCGGCTTGGAGCGAGCTGTGGAAGTGGTAGTGGTGTTCGTTGTAGCTTTCGTCAAAGAGGAGAATGTGGGGCCGGGACCGTTGGCCGCAGAGCGGGCAGCGCAGATGCTGCCGGTCGTTCTCGGTGAGGTGCTCTTCTTTTGACTTGGGCCGGACGGCCTCCGGGATGGGGTAGACCGCCGTGGTACACTCCTGGGAGCAGCGCATATAGAATACATTGCCGTGGATCTGGTGGGTGCGGGCCAGAGTGTTGCCGGCGCGCAGATGCAGGCCGTCGACATTCTGGGTGATCAGAGTGAAGCGGTCGCCGAACCGTTCCTCCATGGCCACCAGGGCTAGATGTCCCGGGTTGGGTTCCGCCCGACCGCAGACCCCCATGCGATACAGATACCATTTCCAGACCTCCTCCGGCTGTTGGGAGAACATCTGGAAGGTCGCCATCTCTTGGGGTTGATAGACCTTGGAGCCGACGGTCCAATATCCTTCCGGGCCGCGAAAGGTGGGAATGCCGCTTTCTGCGGATATTCCTGCCCCGGTCAGCACGGTGATCCTGCCGGTTCCTCCGGCGATCTCTCGCAGCACTGTTCGTATTGCCTCTTGCATGACATAGCTCCTGAAAAAATGTTGATTCAACCCGCATCGTTGCGGTCTTGGGGGAATGCCGATTCCTGCAGGCAGCCTGCATCAAGAGCAGAATATCAACTTTTTAGAGCAAACTCTTCTGCTAACTGAGGCCCTCTGCCTGTTTTTGCCAGCATTGTTGCCGCTACCCTGAAAATTCAACCCCATTCGTGCCGGCCTGTGGTATATTATAGCTGTCGCCAGCAGTGAGGCGGCAAGGGAGGTGAAGCATGAAACGGGTTTGGCTTATTGCGGCAATCTGGGCCTTGGTCTGCGGTGGTTGTGTGCCCTACTATTACAGCTATCCTTACTATTACGGCTCGTCTTACTACGGCTCACCCTATTATAGTCCGTACTATTACGGTCCCTACTATCGGCCCTACTCTCGGCCTTACCGACCACCGGCCGTCTATGTCGATCCAGGCTGGTTGTTATTTTATCCGAACTTCTATTTCAATTACGGTTATCGTGGTTATCGCGGCCATTATCCCCACCACGGCGGGCGCCACCATTGATCGGTCGCGGTTGCGAAGCCGTTTACCGGGAGCTCGTAGCCAGAGTTGCGGGCAGTTTTTTGCAACCAACCCGACCCGCCGAAGCAACCTCCTCAGCGGCTGACAATAACACCCGGTGATAAGGATTTTTTTCAATGACCGATCCGGTTGATCGCGATGTTTATTCTTGCACTTCACCCATACTTTTCCCCTGCCTTTTTTGATACACCACAGACAACATGATAGATAAGGAATCGTCGCTGCGGCTTAAGCTCCTCCGCTTTCCAGCGATCATCGGCGTGGTGTATGTCCATGCCTACGGCACAACCGTCAACTACGCAGGCGGCACCCTGGGGCTGGTCGAAACCAATGGGCTGACCGAATTTATTCGCAATCTGCTCTCGCAAGGGCTGGCCCGGATCGCGGTGCCGCTCTTTTTCCTGATGTCGGGCTATCTCTTTTTCGCCAACTTTCGCTGGTCGAAAAAGACCTACCTCGAGAAACTGCAGACCAGACTGCGCAGCCTGTTGGTTCCGATGGTTTTCTGGAATATTTTGGGGCTTGCTCTGGTGGCGCTGGTGCAGGCCTGGCCGTCGATCCAGACTATTCCTTATTTTATCGGCAAAAATGACGTGATCGCTGGTTACACCATTATCCAGTACTTCAATGCCATCCTGGGGCTCAAGTGGTATCCCTTTGCCTATCACTTCTGGTTCATCCGCGACCTGATCCTGCTGGCGCTGCTGGCCCCGGTCATCGCTGTGATTCTGCGCTTTGCCGCCCTCCCGTTTTTTATTGTAGTGTATCTTTGTTGGGTCTTCGGGATCTGGCCGCTGCCCGAACCGGTGGTCATGGGCTGGGTGTTTGGCGGGTGGCCGATCGTGATTCCGGCCGCCATGGGGGTTTTCTTCTTCTCGGCCGGGGCGCTGTGCGGCATCAATGGCCAGAGTTTGTTTGCCTTCGACCGATTCGGAAAAACAGCGGTTCTGGTTTATCTGCCGATCCTGCTTGTTGATGTAATCTGTTACAAAGCCTGGTTTAACCCCTACCTGCATCGCACCGGACTGATCTTCGGAGTGGCGGCGACGCTGTACGCCACTAAACTGATCATGCGCCATCAATGGCTGCAGCGCACGCTGGTCACCCTCGGCAGCGCCAGTTTTTTTGTCTACGCCGCCCATGAACCGCTCCTGGGGATTGCACGCACGTTCGCCTTCAAATACATTCCGCTGGACTATCCCTACACCATGCTGTTGCTCTACCTGACTATCCCGGTGCTGGTCATGGCGTCTTTGGTCCTCCTGCATCGGGTGTTAATGGTTTATTGCCCCCGGGCACTGGGCGTGGTCACCGGTGGGCGGTGAAGCGGCCCCATCCTGACCCCCTGCGGTTGGTCTGAGAATGATTTAAGCTGTCGGTCTTGAATGGATTGCAGGTCGCGAATCAATGAAAAATTCCCGCATAATTTGTTGTCCACCCTGACTGCTCATCTGGGTGGACCGTCCCCCCCTTCACGTTTTTCTCCGTTGCAGCCACTGCTGCAGATCCTCCATATACAGATAAAAGACCGGGGTGACGTACAGCGTCAAGGTCTGGGAAAAGAGCAGGCCGCCGACCACCGCCAGGCCCAGGGGCTGGCGCGACTCGGCGCCGGCGCCGTAGCCCAGGGCGATCGGGATGCCGGCCATCAGGGCGGCCATGGTGGTCATCATGATCGGGCGAAAGCGGATGACGCAGGCCTCATGGATGGCGTCATGCGCGTTTTTACCCTCCAACTGGGCGGCGATGGCGAAGTCGATCATCATAATTCCATTCTTCTTCACCAGGCCGATCAGCATGATGATGCCGACAAAGGCGTAGATCGATAGCTCGACCTTGAACAGCAGCAGGGTGATCAGGGCGCCGAAACCAGCAAAGGGCAGGGCGGTGAGGATGGTGAAGGGGTGGATGAAGCTCTCATAGAGGATGCCGAGCACGATGTAGATGACCACGATCGCCAGGGCCAACAGCCAGCCCATGCTGGCTTGGGCGGCTTGAAACTGCTGAGCGTTGCCCTGGAAGGAGGCGGTCACTCCGGTGGGCAGGAGAGGGTCGGTCAGTTGCTGCAGATCCATCAGCACCTGCCCCAGGGCAAAGCCCGGCTTGATGTTGAACGACAGGGTGACCGAGGGCAGCTGGCCCGAATGGTTGATGGAGAGCGGGCCCAGTCCTTCGCGCAGGCTGGCCACGGTGGAGAGCGGGACCAACTGGCCCTGGCTCGAGCGGATATGGAGCAGGTCGAGGGCGGCGGGATCGGACTGGAATTGTTTTTGGAATTCAACAATCACGCTGTATTGGTCGTTGGCGCCGAAGATGGTGGAGACGTCGCGTTCGCCGTAGGCGCTGTACAGGGTGTTTTCGATTTGCTCAGGCGAGACGCCGAGCAGCAGGGCCCGATTGCGGTCGATCACCACATTGAGTTCCGGGTTGTCCATCTGCAGGTCGCTGGAGACATCGATCAGGCCGGGGGCGTCAACCATGGCGCGTTCGAGTTGGCGGGAGACCGCATACAGCTGGTCGGGCTCGATCCCCTGCAGGGTTAGCTGGTAGAGGCTGCGGGAGCGCCGTCCGCCGATGGTGATCGGCAGGGGATTGACCAGCATAGCGCGGATCCCAGGGATCTGGTTGAGTTTGGGCCGCAGGTGCTGGATAACCTGATCGGCGCTCAGCGCCCGTTCGGAGCGGGGTTTGAGGATGAACATCATGAATCCGGTGGTGTTGACGCTGATCATGAAGCGGTCGATATTGGGGTCCTGCTGGGCAATGGCCCCCAGTTGCATCATGTGTTCCATCAGGTTGGACCAGGCAATGCCCTGGTCGGTCTGGGTGGAGACCATGATGAAGCCGCGGTCTTCCGAGGGGATAAAACCTTTGGGCACGGTTAGGAAGAGTTGGACCGTGGCCGCGAGGAGTACCAGGGAAATCACCATGGTGGTCCGTTTGCAGCGCAGCACGGCCAGCAGGCTGCGGTCGTACCAGCCCACCATCCGCTGGTAGCCGGCCTCGGTCCATTGATAGAGTCGGCCGTGCTCACTGTGGCCGCCTTCTTTGAGGAAACGGCTGCAGAGCATGGGCACCAGGGTCAGGCTGATCACGCCGCTGACCAGCACCGCGACGCCGATGGTCACCGAAAATTCGCGGAACAGCCGGCCCATGAGTCCGCCGAGAAAGAGCAGGGGAATGAAGATCGCCACCAGCGACAGGGTCATGGAGATGATGGTGAAGGTGACCTCATGGGCGCCATCCAGGGCCGCCTGCATGCGGTTTTTGCCCATCTCCAGGTGGCGGACAATGTTTTCGAGCACCACAATGGAGTCGTCGACCACAAAGCCCACCGCCAGGGTCAGGGCCATCAGCGACATGTTGTTGAGGCTGTAGCCGAGCAGATAGATCACCGCAAAGGTGCCGATCACCGACATCGGCAGCGACAGGCTGGGGATGAGCGTGGCGCTGAAGTTGCGGATGAAGAGAAATATCACCAGTACCACCAGCGCCAGGGTCAGCAGCAGGGTGAACTGGATATCCTCAGCCGAGGCCTTGATCGCCAGACTGCCGTCGCGCAGGGTGGCCAGTTGGATTGAGGCGGGCAGGCTCTCGGCGAGTTTGGGCAGGAGGGCCTTGACGGCGTCGGCCACCTCGATGGTATTCATGCCCGGCTGCTTTTCGATAGCCAGGAAGATCGATCGCGCCTTGGTGTCGGGGGTGAAGAACCAGGCGCCGGACTGGTCGTTTTCGACGCTGTCGATCACCTCTGCCACCTCAGCCAGGCGGATGGGTCGGTGATTGCGGACCGCGACTACGATTTCCTTGTACTGCTCGGCCACCTTGAGCTGGCCGTTGGCCTGGAGGGTGAGATTGCGGTGCGGGCCGATCAGCTGGCCCATGGGCTGGTTGGCGTTCTGGGCGCTGACGGCTTTGGCGACTTCATCGCCATCGAGGTCCAATCCCTTGAGCGCCTGCGGGTCGAGCTGGACGCGGACCGCATATTTCTGGGTGCCGCGCAGGGTGACCTGGGACACGCCGTTGATCATCGACAAACGCTGGCTCATGGTCTGGCCGTACTGGTCAAGCAGGGAGAGCGGCAGGGTCGGACTGCTGAGCGAGATGAACAGAATCGGGTCAACGGCCGGGTTGGTCTTGCGGAACGAGGGCGGCGCAGGCATGCCGTCGGGCAGATTGCGGGCCGCCAGCGAAATGGCGGTCTGCACATCCTGCGCGGCGGCGTCGATATCGCGCTCCAGGGAAAACTGGAGGGTGATTTGGGTGCCGCCGACCGTGCTTACCGAGCTCATCGAATCGATGCCGGCAATGGTGGCGAACTGTTTTTCCAGGACCGTGGCCACGGTCGAGGCCATGGTGTCCGGGCTGGCGCCGGGCAGGGTGGCGTTGACCAGGATGGTCGGGAAATCGACGTTGGGCAGGTCGCTGATTGCCAGCTGCTTATAGCCGATCAGGCCGGCCAGGAGGATGCTGACCATCACCAGCACGGTCATGACCGGCCGACGAATAAAGAGCGCGGAAATCCCGGTCATTGCTGGCCTCTCGCCTTGCTGTCGCCGGATTTGACGCCTTGCGGATCATCTTCGGCCTTGGCCAGGGGAGTGTTTTTGCGTTCTTCGACCTTGACGCCGTCGGCCAGCTGCAACTGCCCGTCGGTGACCACCCGTTCCCCTGCCTGGAGTCCGGCCTCGATCACGGTCTCGCCCTGGTAGCGCATGCCCGGAGTCACGCCCCGATATTCGACGCGCTGCTCTTCCTTGACCACATAGACATACGGCTCCTTTTGCCCGATCTGGACCGCCTGGGAGGGTACCACGACACAGTCGGGTCGGGTGGCGAGCTGGATCCGGACATCAACGAGTCGGCCCGGCCAGAGGGCCTTGTCGGTGTTGGCAAAACTGGCTTTGAGCCGGATAACGCCAGTGGTGGGGTCCACGGTATTGTCGATGAAGGAGAGCGAGCCGGTGAGCCGCTTACCGCCGGTATTTTTGGCCACTGCCAGCACCTTGAGGGTTCCAGCGGCCTGGTAGGTATTGATAGCTTGGAGTTGCTGACCGGGAACGGTGAAGGTGGTCAGGATTGGCTGCATCTGATTGATAATGACCATGGGAGTGTCGGCGTTGGCCTTGATCAGGTTGCCCTGATCGGTGCGGATCTCCCCGGTGCGGCCGGCCAGCGGTGAGCGGATGGTACAATAATCGAGTTCCAGACGAGCGGCCTCCACTGCGGCCTGATCCCCCTGCACGGTGGCAATGAGGGTGGCCACTTTGGTGGCAGCTTGATCGGCCTGTTCGGCGGAAACATACCCTTTCTGGGCGGCCAGGGCATAGCGTTCTCCCGCCCGGCGGGCGTTCTCCAGTTCGGCCTTGTCCCGGGCCAGCGCAGCTTCCATTTTGGCCAGATTGGCGGCAAAGGGCCGGGCGTCGATGGTGAAGAGCAGCGCGCCGGCCTTGACCTCGTCGCCTTCCTTGAAATGGACCGACTTGAGGGTTCCGGTCACTTGGGAACGAACTTCCACCGAGGCAAAGGCTTCGACATGGCCGGTGGCATCGATCTCAACCGGCAGGGTCTTTTGCTGGCTGGTTGCGATGGTCACCGGCACCGCGGTTTTCTTTTTCTGTCCGCCTTTGGGACCCTCGTTTTTTTTATCTGAGGAACAACCCGGCAGCAGGAGGAGGGCGCAGCTGATGAGCACCAGGAGCAGAAAAAGAATACAATAAGGTCGGGATGCGGGACCACGTGAACTGGGGGCGGAGATCATAGGGTGTTCCTTGCTGCGGGGGTGTTTTGCGGATCAATAGTGGGAGGGGGAGAGGTTGGGTCGGTCTCGGTTTGCCAGCCGCCGCCCAGAGACTTGTACAAGGCGACCAGGTCGACCGCCAGCCGCTGGTCGCTCAGGGCAAGTTTGTCCTGGGACTGGTACAAGGCGTTTTCGCTCTGCAATACATTGAGAAAGGTGGTCAGGCCCGCTTTATACTGCCCCCTGGCAATGACCACGGCGCGTTGGCTGGTGACCACGGCCTCGCTCAACATGGTGCGGGTGGTCTGTTCGCGGTCCAAGGCGACCAAGGCATTTTCGGCCTCTGCCAAGGCCGCCAGCACCGTTTTTTCATAGGTGATCCGGGCACGATCGCGGCGGGCCTCGGTGATTTCGATCCCCGCTCTGGCACGGCCGCCATCGAAGAGCGGCCACTGCACTGCCGGTCCGGCTGCCCAGAAGCGACTGCCGGTGCTGACGAGATCCCCCAGGGAGGTGCTTTGAAGGCCGATCAGGGCAGAGAGCGAGAAGCGGGGGAACAGTTCGGCGGTGGCAACGCCCACCGTGGCGGTGGCTGCTGCCAGTTGTCGTTCGGCGCTGCGGATATCGGGACGTTGCCGGAGCAGGTCCGAGGGCAGGGTGGCGGGCAGTTGCGGCGGTAACGGCGGGACGGGTGTCACCTTGCTCAGCGCCGCCTTTAAGGATTTCGGCTGTTGCCCCAGCAGCAGCGCCAATTGGTGCATGGCCTGGGTGGAGGTACTTTCCAGAGCAGGAACCTGGGATTTGATCAGGGAGAGCTGGGTCTCGGCCTGGACGATTTCCAGTTCGCCGCCCAGGCCGATCTGGAATTTGTTGCGAACCAGTTCCACGGTCTGTTCCTGGGTGCGGATATTATCCAGAGCTATGGCCAGCCGCAGTTGGCTGGCGCGGAGTTCGAGATAATTCCTGGCCACTTCGGCCTCCAGGGTGACCAGGACATCCCGCCGGTCTTCCACGGTGGCGGCGAGGTTGGCATCGGCGGCTTCGACTTGACGACGAATACCGCCGAAGATATCAAGCTCCCAGCCGGCATCGAAATTCGCCTGGTACAAAGTCTGGGAGTTGCTGTCGGAGGCGATGTTTTCGCTGCGTCGACTGTTCATGGCGCTGCCGCCGACGTCAAGGGAGGGGAGCGCCGCGGCCACAGTGAGCTGACGCTGGGCTCTGGCCTCGCGGATGCGGGTTTCGGCGATGCGAAGTTCAAGGTTGGCGGCTGCGGCTCTTGCGATCAGCGAGTCCAGCACCGGATCGCGGAACAGGGACCACCATTGCTGGATCGCTGCATCGGTGGTCATCCGAATCGCTCCAGAGGCGTCCCCCCATTGGGAGGGCATATCCGGCTGAGGGGTCTGGAAATCAGGGCCGACCGGAGTGCAGGCGCCGAGGCTGGCGATTACGGCCCAGACGGCTAACCGCAGGGGCAGGGCTCTTCTGCTTGTAGTAACGACGCTCACGGGTATCTCCCTGAACCATGGACGATTGCTGATGTGTACGAGAATGGCTTCAAGGATTGCAACCCAGATATCTGACTGAGGCCTTCTTCGGAAATAATCCGGTATGCATTGTTTCACCGCAAATAAGAAAAATTACCTGAAACTTTTTGTTTTCACAAGAAAATTGAAGTCTTCACCCTGGTGGTTTCTGTACGGGGCAAGCTTGACGAAAGGTCGCACATGACTGTATCCGAAGGCCGAGTTGCAAAAGGCCGGGGAAGTGGACCGGTTTCCTGCGATACTTCATGGGGTTGTTATGTATCTACTTGTAATGTAATTGAAAAATTTCAGTGCCGTTTTTCGCCTTGTTTGTTAGAAAAGTGTTAGGGTACCGTTTTTTTGATGTCATAATTGTGTTAGAACGGTAAAGTCGTTGCGGCTTAAGGCAGGCAAATTCTGTTTGCCGGAGGTGGGGCTCCGTGTGTTGCTCTGGGATGATAACGTCCTTTATTTTTTAGTTCTGTTGGCCTTGAAGAGCCAGTTAAAAGCACCCGAATTTTGAAAGGAAAAGGAAACAATTATGAACCTTGGTTTTCTCGCCAAAATACTGCCGCCGCCCGAGAACAAATTTTATCAACATTTTGAAAATGGGGCCGAGGTCTGCGAACTATCTTCCCAACTGTTTTATCAAATTGTCCATTCTGATCTGAAAGAGCGGGAAGAGTATCTAATCCATGCCAAAACCTACAAGCGAAGGGCCGTTGAATCCATGGAAGGCAGCCTGTCGCTGCTCAATGCTTCCTTTATCACCCCGATTGACCGGGAAGATATTCAGCTGATATCGACCTACCTCTACAAAAGTACCAAGGTTATTCTCAAGGCCTGCGTCAACCTGCGGATTTACAAGATCGATTCCTACAACGATATAGTCAAGAAGCAGGCGGAGATTTTACTCAAAGCGGCGGAAGAACTGCGGACTATTATCTCCATGTTGAAGAATAACGCGCCGTTGAAAGATATCACCGCCTGCAACTACCGGATCAAGGATATTGAAAACCGCGGCGACGAGATTCTATTTACCGCCACGGAAGAGCTTTTTTCCGGCAAATACGACGCGCTGTACGTGCTTAAATTGCGGGACATTTATAAGGGCATTGAAAATGCGCTGGATATATGTTCGGTCATTTCCGATCTCATTATCAATATCGCCCTTAAGCATAGTTGAGCTGTCCCTATTGTTTTTCCGAACGAGGGAAGCGTATTGCCGCTCATGATAGCATCACGGAAAAAGGAAGAGAATAAATGGTTCTGACCCTGCTTATCTTTGTTATCGTCATTGCCCTGGTGTTTGAATATATCAACGGGTTTCACGATTCCGCCAACGCCATCGCCACCGTGGTATCAACCAAGGTCCTGAGTGCCCGTACAGCCGTCATCTATGCCGGGGTCCTTAACATGGTCGGCGCTTTTTTTGGCACCCATGTCGCCAGCACGGTCGGCAAAGGGATTATAACGACGGGAAGCGTAACCCAGGGGGTGATTCTCTGCGCCCTGCTTTCGGCCATCATTTGGAATCTGATAACTTGGTATTACGGCATTCCCTCGAGCTCTTCCCATGCTTTGATCGGAGGATTGATTGGGGCAGGACTCTCAAAAGCCGGCTATGGCGTCGTTCAGATTCACGGCGTCACTCAAAAAGTAATCCTGCCGATGATTACTTCGCCGCTCTTAGGTTTTATTATCGGTTTTTTGTGCATGGTGTTGATTTTATGGCTGTGCGCCAAGGCAAGTCCCAGTACGGCCAATCGCTATTTCAAAAAACTGCAACTGGTGTCTTCAGGCATCATGGCCTTGAGTCATGGCACCAACGATGCCCAGAAAACCATGGGAATTATCACCCTGGCCCTGGTGAGTTATGGTGCCCTGCCCACCTTTGAGGTGCCATTCTGGGTTATTTTCGGTTGCGCGGTGACCATGGGACTGGGCACCATGGGCGGCGGGTTGCGGATTATCCGCACCATGGGGACCAAAATGATAAAACTCAAACCTGTGCATGGGTTTGCTGCCGAAACTTCTGCCGCCATCGTCATTCTTAGTGCTTCCCATTTCGGTATTCCGGTCAGCACCACCCATGTTATTTCCACCTCCATCATGGGGGTCGGCAGCACCAGGGGCATTCATGCCTTGAAGTGGGGCGTCGTCGGCAACATCGTCCTGGCCTGGGTCCTTACCATCCCCGTCTGCATGGTCATCGCCGCCGTGCTCTACCGCATCCTGCCGGTGTAACCGCAGTTCGGATTGATCGTATTGAATGCAGCTTTTTTCAAGTTAGCCGTAGGGTAACTTCTCCTGGTGATTGCCAATTTGGGTACCATGGCAGTTTAGCGGTGCGCTTCTGGTAGGCTCCGGGTGGGCCGGGTAACCTGCAGAGCCTTTTCATAATCCCCCGTGTCCCCGGTCGGTCTTCTCTATTCGTCGCAAAATACCCCCTGTTTTTTCCCGTTTTCCCCATGGGCTCGCCTTAGTATCTTTTAGAAAAAACCTTGAACATCTTGCATCTCATCTTCTGGCTATCTTTGGCTGCGGTTTTGCGCTGGTCACCACAACCAAATCTGACCCAAACCTGAGCGCAATTTTGTCCAGGTTGTTTGCGAACAGGCCCTTAGATTCCCTGTTGTCGTCCTCTGATAGCAAAGCGCATAATCCCCGTTGATTTACAACCCAAGGGCGCATCGCTATGAGGCGACGAAACATGATCGAAGCGGCCGGCCGGTGCCGATTTTTCAATGGATTGTGCGCAGATTAACGAGTATCATTTTTCCTTAAGGAGACGATGATGAGCGTGCTGTCGCAGACCTGCCTTGGGGCACGGTCTTTACTTCATCAATCCCCATCTTCAGCCGACCGGAGCACTGCAGAGGAAAGCAGAAATGGACCCAGGAAAATCGGTCTGCAACGGGAAAAGCTTCATTCGAGAGCAAAATCTGGGGGCAGCCTTGCGAACGATCAAAAAAAAGCAGAGCTTCCTTTCGATAAGGCGACGAGATTTTTTCTGATGAAAACACCGCATGAACGAACCAAGGGATCGCCTCGTGAGAATCCTGCTTCCCGATCGCTGAGAATCAGGCTGCTCATCATCGCCGCCCTGACCTTGCTGGCGGTGGTGATTATTGCCTTCGTTGGTGATCAGATCACCCTGATGCTGCACCGGAAGCATCAACTACCGGTCACCGACAACCTGGCGGTGGAAATCAATACGTTCATTGCCCGGTATTATGCCCATTCCGTGCAGGGCTTGGCGACTTCAGGGGAGATTGTCGAGGTCTGCACCGGTCGAAATCGCGTCGATAATGACTCCCTGCTCAGCGTGTTGAATACCGCCCGGGGGGCGCTGGACGTCAGTTTTGTCTTTGTCATGAATACCGCCGGCACCGTCATCGGCAGTTCGACTTCGCCGGAAGAAACGAGTCTCACCGGTCATCAATACCCCTTCCGTCCTTATTTTATCCAAGCTGTCGCTGGTTCGTCCGCTCTCTATCCCGCCGTCGGAGTCACTACTAAACGCAAAGGGTTCTATTTCAGCGCCCCGGTCTACGCTGCAGATAACCGCACACCGGTGGGCGTGGTGGTGATCAAGACCAAAAGCGAGTCGATCGATACCCTTTTTACCGCGTTGCGGGGTAAACTGGAGGCCCTCCTGCTCTCCCCGGACGGGGTGGTCTTTGCCTCCACCCATGAGGATTGGAACTTCCGGACCGCCTGGCCGCTTTCGCCGAATCGTTTGGCGGAGGTCAAAGCCAGCAAGCAGTTCGGTGATTATAAGCTGCAACCTTTGCATTTCTCCTTACAGGAGGCCACCGCGCATCATAACGGCATCCGTCATACCGTTGTCTCGCATCCGCTGGAGATCGAAGGCTGGCGGATCGTCACCCTCAAATCGGTGCCCTTTCCCTGGGCAGAGGTGCTGTTGCTCGGCTGCATTGTGGTTTCCATCGGTATCCTCTCCGGTGTGGTCGTCCGACATGGATATAAAGAACAACAACTGACCGGACAGGTGCTGGCCGGCCAGGAGGTCAGTAACCAGGTTAAAGCCGCGCATCGGGCATCGGTCCGTGAGTTGGAAACCATCTTCAGTGCCAGCCTGGTCGGCATTATCCTGGTTCGGGATGGCCGGGTGGTCAATGCCAACCGGCGGATGACCGAGATGTTCGGGTATAGCCGCAAGGAATTCCTGGAGGGGGATATTCGGCAGTTGTTCACCGGTAGACGCGCCTTTCGACGGTTTGTCCAGCGGCATTTGCATCAGTTGATTGAAAGCGATGTCGAGCAGGTGGAATATCAGCTTAAGCGAAAAAACGGCACGGTCCTTCCCTGCACCCTCAGCGGCAAGGCGATCGACCCCAAGAATCTGGCCAAGGGAACCGTGTGGGTCGTCGAGGATATTTCTCGGAGGAAGGCGGCCGAAAAAGAGTTGGAACTGGCCCGTGAGGCAGCGGAGGCCGCCAGTATCGCCAAGGGAGAATTTCTCGCCAACATGAGCCATGAGATTCGCACGCCCATGAACGGCATCATCGGCCTGGCCAATATCATGCTTCAGGAAGCCATGCCGGATGCCCAGCGGGAACGGCTGGAACTGATTCGGCGCTCGGCCATCCGGCTGATGACCATCATTAACGATATTCTCGATTTTTCCAAACTTGAGGCCGGGCGCTATGAACTGCATCCGCAGCCCTTTTCCCTGCGGGGGGCGATGAAGGAAATTATTCGACCAATGGAACCGACGGTACAGGGAAAGAATCTGCAATTCAGCCTGACTGTGGATGCAGCGGTTCCCGATGTGATGGTGGCGGATCAGACCAAGCTCATGCAGGTGCTCACCAACCTGATTGACAACAGCCTGAAATTTACCCGTAAGGGGCAGATTACCGTTCGGGTCAGTCTTGAGGAAAGCACTATGGCAGCGGAGCAGTCCTTGCTGTTTGAAGTCGCCGATACCGGCATCGGCATTACGCAGTCCTATCAGGCCAAGGTCTTTGAATCGTTTACGCAGGCCGATTCCTCGCATGCGCGCCAGTTTGGCGGTACCGGCTTAGGCCTGTCGATCTCCAAGGGGCTGGTGGAGCTCATGGGCGGTCGAATCTGGTTCGACAGTGAGCTTGAGCGGGGCTCCTGCTTTTTTTTCACACTTCCCTTTGTCGCACCGGAAAACGGTCTTGCACCGACACCCGATGGGTGGGTGCCGCATCTTCAGGAAAATGGTCCGGGCCCCCAGGGGCACGGCCTGCGGATTCTGGTGGCCGAGGACGAATACATCAACAGCATTCTGATCCGCACCCTGCTGCAGCAGGCAGGATATCACGTCACCATGGTAAAGAATGGCCGGGAGGCTTTGGATGCCTGGCGGGGCGGAGTGTTCGATTGTATTTTGTTGGATATTCAAATGCCGGAAATGGATGGCTATGAGGTGGTGGCCCGTATTCGGGAGGCCGAAAAAAAAGGTGAACATATTTTGGTGATCGCTATGACCGCTCATGCCATGAACAGTGACCGGCGCAAATGTCTGGCCGCCGGCATGGATGATTATATTGCTAAGCCGATTGACGGCGCCACTGTGCTGCATCTTTTGCAGCAGCATCTTTCCGGGCGCCGGGCCGCTGTGGTCGTGGCCGAAGAAATGGAGACCTCATGAAACGGTTGGCCCGCCTGCTGTTTTTTTTGACGGTCCTCGGCCTGCTCGGTTTCCTGTTGACCATTAATGTCAAACCGGCGCCCGAAGCCTTTGATCTTCTGCCGACCGAGACCATTGCCCTGGTGGAATGGGAGAATCTTGCCCGTTCCTGGGGGACATGGCAGCGCAACGCCATTGGCCGGAAATTTAATGATCCGAATTTGCCGAAGCTTCTTAAGCAACTGGGCGTTGACGAAGCGCAAATCGTCGAATTCAAAGCATTGACCACCTTCCTGGAGCGTTTTCCCCAAGCGCCTTTTTTCAGTAAAATTTTTTCCACAAAAGTCGTGGTGGCTCTGCTGCCTGCACTTGATAACCAGACTTTCACCGCCGCATCCCTGCTCAAACATCTGGTGCTGATTGTTCCCCAGGGGATGGGTTTTCCGCCTGCAGAGCAACTGGAAGGATTCTTTGGACCGGTGCAATCCACAAGCACCACACCCTACCAGGGGGTTTCTCTAGTGACCCTTACCTTCCAATCCGGCAGGACTGTAACCTATTGTCGTTTTCACGGGCAGTTGGTCTGTTCCCTCGATGCCTATCCGTTGCGACGCTGTATTGATCAGTCCCTCGATATGATGGTGCTGGCCCGGACCGGGCTGCAGGCCAATCAAGCCTTTCAAAGCCTGAAAAGTCGAGCGGGCGGTTCAACCCCATTTTTTCTCTACGCCGATACGAGCGCATTGTTGCGAAAGTTGCCGGTGCTGGCCATGGAACCGACCTCGGAAATCGGGCTGGTTCCCCATCATTTTGCCCTCTTTGATCAGGCAGATACCGGACATGACCGCCTGACGATCATCGCCCAGGTCCCCAGGGAGCAGTTGGCTGCTTTCACCACCAACTATCAACTGGCTCCGCCTGCCGAGGATCCGGTTGGCCAGCGGTTCCCCCCCGACACCCAGCTACACCTCTGGACTAACTGGTTCAATTTGAAAACCTTGTGGGATTTCGGTTTGCAAATGAAAGACCAGGAAGCTGGGGCCTTGCTGTATCTTCTCATTCAGCGGGTCATCGAAGGGTCCGGTAAAACCAGTAATGAGTTTTTTGATGTCTTCGGCACCCAATTCGGAGTATTCATTACCGAACAGCAGGTTGCGCAGCAGCCAAACCGGTTGATGTCCTGCCTGTACCTTGAGGTTCGCGATCAACAGGAAGTTGAGACCATGCTGAAGCGGTTGCTTCGCGGCCTTCAGGTGATCACCGTCATGACGGGCGGATTGGAGATCGGCTCGGTGAATATGGCTGGCGGTCTGTTGCAACCGGCGTACGCCCTCAAAGATCGGCACCTGATTATTGCCGACAGTGCGGCCTTGATTGAGCAGGTCCAGCATCAAGAAGGGGTCGATCCGGTAACCGACCCTAACAATCTTGGGGCCGCAAAGGATCGGGCCGGCAACTTGTTTTTATTTGCCAGAAGCAAGAACGTGGCGGAACGACTGATCGCCATGCTGACTGTGCTGCTCAAGGAGATGGCGGATCAGGAAAAAGTCCTGTCACCTAAGACCAGGCTGTTGATCGAACAGATTTTGTTTCCGGTGCTCAAGAGTCTGCAGGCTGTGGAAACCTGCGCGTTGCGTGGTTCTGTTGCCGGGGACGAAATGACTGTGGAAATGGATTTTGCCACCGGCCGGGAAGGGTTTCGAATCTTCCAGCCGTAATTTCAATAAGGGCGGGAACGTCTTCCGCCTATGGATATGCTCAGTATGGAACAACTGGTCGCGGAACTTAAAAAGAATCTTCCTTTCAAAGAGACCACCGTGGTGGGCGATATTGTGATCATCGCCGCCAAGCAGCCGCAGATGCTGGTCTATGCCAAGGTCGGTGATATTGTTCGGGATGAAAGCAGGAAAGAGGAATGGTGGCAGGTGACGCTGCATCTGCTCGGCATTCCCCTGCAAACGGTGGTTTGGACCTTGCGTACCGCCCAGTTCACCGGTCAGGAGATCTTCACCATGGGAGGCGAAGGACGGTTCATCAAGGCGATTCGTTTTGAGGAATCGGCCTCGCCAGCCCAGCCTGCCATCCGTGAGTTTCCCGGCAAAGGGAACGTACGGAAATCAGCTTTACGCATCGTTAAATGAACTGGCAGCACTGCAGCTTACTGGTAGGGAATGAACGGGGCGTTCACGGCCGGGTGGCGACCCGTCTGGCTGAAATCGCCGCTGAGTACGGGGTGTTGCTGCAGATCAGCAGGGGTGATGAAACCGTTGATTGCTCCTCCATCCTCGATGTTTTGGCCCTGGCCTTGGTGCAGGGGACCGAAATCAGGCTGCACGCAGGCGGAGATAAGGCGGAGCAGGCCCTGCGGGCGGCGCAGGCAGTGGTAACAGGGCAGGACGATTGATAAGATGATTATGAGAAAAATGAACGGCGCTCAGGCCGAAACATCGCGAACGCTGCAAGGCATCGGCGTTTCTCCCGGCATTGTGGTCGCCAAGGTCATGGTCCTTAAACGCCCGACCTGGAGAGCAGGTCGGTATCATCTGCCGCCTGAACATATCGAACAGGAGGTGGGTCGGTTTTCCCAAGCCATTAATGCCGCCGGCCAGGAATTGCTTCGTCTGCGGGAAAAGGTGGCCGACGATCTGGCTGATGCTCTGTCGATCATCGACTCCCATCTGCTTATGTTGAAAGATCGGATGATTATCGAGCGCACTACGGCCATCATCCGCCAGAATAATGTTAATGCGGAGTGGGCCCTGGCCCAGGCCCTGTGCGATATCAAGGAGCGATTCGACCGGATAGACGACCCCTATATCAAGGAACGGTACGCCGATATCAAGCATGTGGCCGACCGGGTCTTCGGTCTGCTTGCCGGCCGGGAAAGCGATCCGCTGGATCTGGCCACCGGTCCCACCATTGTGGTAGCCAACGATTTCTCCCCGGAAGACACCATGCGGATGCAGGCCGGCAACGTCCTCGGGTTTCTTACCGAAAAAGGGGGGATGAACTCGCATACGGCTATAGTCGCCCGATCGCTTGCTATTCCGGCGGTGGTTGGCCTGGAACATGTGACTGGCATCCTGGCCACCGGTGATTTGATTATCATGGATGGCGGTTCGGGGCTGGTCATTCTCCGCCCTGATCCTGAAGAAATCATCCGATATCAGGCTGATGAGCGGCACAGTCGGGCCAGGGCCGATGAATTGGACCGCTATATTTATCTGGCCTCGGAAACCCTGGATGGGTACACCCTCCGGTTGAGCGCCAATATCGAAATGGTTGAGGAGTTGCCGACCGTGCTCCGCTACGGCTCTGAAGGGATCGGGCTGTTCCGCAGTGAGTTCGATTATTTCCAGGGGCGCCGGCCACCGACAGAGGAACAGTTGCTGTCCACCTATCGCCAGTTGCTGGAGACTATGTCGCCGCACCCGGTGACCGTACGCACCCTCGATGTCGGCGGCGACAAATTTCTCAACAGCTTTCCCGGCAACAAGGCTTGGTTTGATCAGGAACGCAATCCGGCCCTTGGCCTGCGTTCCATCCGGTTTTCCCTGTATGAAAAGGAGCTGTTCAGGATGCAGCTGCGGGCTTTGCTTCGAGCCTCGGTTCATGGCCGCCTGCGGATCCTGCTGCCGCTGGTCTCCGCTCTGGGTGAAGTGCGCCAGGCCAAGGCGATAATCAGGGAACTCATGGCTGATCTGGAGGCCGCAGAACAACCCTATGCCGTGGATGTGGAAATCGGCATGATGGTCGAGGTGCCGAGTGCCGTGGTTATGGCCGATGTCTTTGCGGCGGAGGTCGATTTTTTTGCGATTGGCACCAACGACCTGATTCAGTACTCCTTGGCCATCGATCGCGGCAACCAGTATGTGGCCCATCTGTATGAACCCTTTCATCCGGCGGTGCTGCGAATGATCAAGCAGACTGTGGAGGCCGGCCATGCCCATAATATTCCGGTGTCGCTTTGCGGGGAGATGGCCGGGGATGTGCTCTGCGTGCCCGTGCTGATGGGCCTGGGGCTTGATGAACTGTCGATGCGGCCCGCGGTTATCCCCAAGGTCAAGCGACTGCTCCGCCATTCCAGCACCAGGCAGTTGCGAAATCTGGGCGAACAGGTGCTGCGCTGCGCCGACAGTAACGATGTCCGGGCCTATCTGGCGACGACCCTCCCTCAATACTACCCCAAAGAATTCCAGCAGCCGTGAACGAACGTCAAATTATAGAATATATCGCAGCACAGGCCGATCCGACTGATGGGCAACTGCTCAAGGGCATCGGGGACGATTGCGCCGTGATCAGAAAGGATGGCAACCGGGTCTGGCTGCTGACCATGGATACCCTGATTGAATCGGTTCATTTCAATCGAGACTTTCATCCCCCAGAGAAACTGGGGCGCAAGGCGGTCTCGGTCAATGTCAGCGATATCGGGGCGATGGGCGGCAAGCCGGTCTTTGTCCTCTTGTCGGCGGGCATGCCCCACGGCTTTGACGAGGCCTGGTTCCGGGCTTTTGTCAGTGGGCTGACCGAGGCCTGCCGCGAATACGGCTGCTTCATCATCGGCGGCGATACGGTTGCCAGCCCTGGCGGGCTCACCTTCACCCTGACGGTTATCGGCGAGGCTGAAGCCGATCAGGTGGTCTATCGCAGCGGTGCCCGGCCCGATGATGCCATTTGGGTCAGTGGTCCCCTGGGATTGGCCGCCGCCGGGCTGGAACTGCTGAATGCCGGCATCGAGCCCGACAATCAGGCCTTTGATCTTCTGCGGGAAAAGCACCTCAATCCGCAGGCCAGGGTGTCGCTGGGGCAGCAGCTTGCCGCCAGCGGTCGGGTGCATGCCATGATGGATCTGTCCGACGGTCTGGCCACCGATCTGGCCCATCTCTGCAAGCAGTCCGGAGTGGGAGCACGGCTTTTTGCCAGGGACCTTCCTGGGGTTGCCATGCTTGCCGACGCTGCGCGACTCACCGGTTGCGATCCGGAACGCTGGGCCCTCAGCGGCGGTGAGGACTTTGAACTCCTGTTCACCGCCAACCCCGACGAGAGCTTCCATCTTGGCGGAATTGCCGAGGCCTGCGGGCTATCGATCTTTCCGGTTGGCGTCATCGTTGTCGGTGTCGGGGTTACCCTGATCCGGTCGGCAGCGGATGGTACCAACCATGAAATTGCGATCGCCTATCAGGGTTTTGATCATTTTCGTAACGGGAACGGAGGCTAAGATGCTGGTCGGCGCCGTATTCAAACATTGGTCGCTTCGATTATTTGCCCCTGATCGGATCTTACAGCAGACCTACGAGGCCTTTAAGATCCTGCTCAGCTTTGATAGCAGAAGTCATGAGCTGATGGCGGAATTTGAAGAGCTTTATCATGAGGGCAGGAGGGAAGATATTGCCCGCATCCGCAGCCGCTACCGACAGCTGGCCGAGGCGGTCGCCGGCATGGTCTCTGCCTTGGAACAGATGTCCCCTGCTCAGGCGGGCGGTCTGCACGACTATTTTAATAAATACGATTTCTACGTCCGGCTCCAGCTGGCCCCGCCCGAACAGTTCCTTATCCCGCCTTTTGTCGTTGGGCACGATGTCAGCACCGAGTGCGCCCTGATCGGCCACAAGAGTTCCAATTTACTGCTTCTGCAGCAAGCCGGCATGGTGCGGGTTCCCGCCGGATTCACCATCACGGCTACTACCTTCGCCTTCCTGGTTGACCATAATCGCCTGCGTCCGGCCATCGACCTGCTGCTGGCCTCCATTGATCCCGAATCAAATACAAGCCTGGAAACGATTTCCCAGGCGCTGATGACTCTGGTGCGGCGGATGGCGATTCCCGAACAGATTGCCCAAGCCGTCCTGATGCAATACGATCGTATCGCCGACCTGCATGCAGACAGCGCCCCACGGGTGGCAGTGCGTTCATCGGCGCTCCACGAGGATAGCCTGCATAGTTTCGCCGGTCAGTACCACTCGGTTCTGGGCGTTGGCCGGGATGAATTGCTGGCGGCCTATCTCGAGGTGCTGGCTTCCAAATATACGGCACAGGCTTTGCTTTACCGGATTTACGCCGGCCTCAGCGATGAGGAGGCCGCGATGGCGGTGCTCGTCCTGGAGATGATCGACGCTGTGGCCAGCGGAGTGGTCTACACCCGCGACCCGGCTGCAGCTGGCAGCGGCGATGTCCTGCTGATCCATAGCATCCATGGGCTTGGGTTGCCGCTGGTGGGTGGCGAGACCGTGCCGGATGTCTTCGTTTTTCCAGCACAAAGTGCAACCCCCTCGCAGGTTGCAGCTGGATCGCAACACCACCAATTGGTGGTGCGCCAGGGCCAGTTGCAGGAGTTGCCGCTTACCGCGGGCGAGGCGCCATCGCTGTCGCTTGATCAGGCACAGGCCGTGCGTCTGGCGGCGATGGCCAGGGAGCTTGAGACCTTTTTCGGCGGGCCGCAGGATATCGAATGGGCCCTGGATCGTGATCAGCAACTCGCTATCCTGCAATCGCGTCCCCTCCAGATCGATGCCTCGCCACTGCCTGTGTCTGCGGTTGCGCTTCCGACAGGCAAGCCGCTGTTGACCGGGGCCAAACGGGCGGCCGGCGGCATCGGTTGCGGCGTCGTCCACCACCTTGACCCGGCGGACACCGCCACTGTGCCACCGGGCGCGGTGCTGGTGACTCGGCATATTCCTCCCTCTCTGGTTCGTTTTATCGGCAGGCTGGAAGCGGTGATTTGCGAACAAGGATCGGTCACCGGTCATTTTGCCACGGTCTGCCGGGAATTCGGGGTAGCCCTGCTGGTTGATGCGGCCGATGCGCTGGTCCTGTTGCCCGCCGGCCTGGAGGTCACGGTCGACGGAGGCAACGGGGTTGTGTATCCCGGCCGGGTGGCGGCGCTGTTGGCCCGTAAAACAGCGGCCAACACCACGGTGACCTCCGCTTTTTCGCGAAAACTCCGATCGTTGCTGGATTATATCACCCCGTTGAATCTGGTCGACCCCACGGCGGCCACCTTTCGGCCCCAGTCCTGCCGATCGCTCCACGATATCATTCGTTATGCCCATGAAAAGGCGGTGCAGACCATGTTTGGTCTCGGCGATATCGCCTCAGGCAGCTCGTCCCGGTGCAGAAAACTGGCGACCCCCCTGCCGCTCGATATCTACCTGCTGGACGTGGGCGGAGCTTTTACGGATGGGGGCGAAGGTGGTGCGGCCATCAACCTGGAGCACCTCAAGGCAGCACCTTTTCTGGCGGTCTGGCAGGGGCTCAGCCATCCGGAGATCGACTGGCAGACGCACCTCAGTTTTGACTGGAAAGGCTTTGGCGATATGGCGCTGTCGGGCGGTGTCGCCAGTGGCGGTTCTAAGGATTACGCTTCCTATGCGATCATCAGCCCTGATTATCTCAATCTGACCATGCGGTTTGGTTTTCATTTCACCTTGGTCGACTGTCTCTGCGGTGCGGAGGCCAGGGCCAATTACTGCCAGGTCCGTTTCGCGGGCGGCGGCGGCGATTACCAGGGCCGATCGACGAGGATTATCTTGCTTGATCGCATCTTCCGCCGCCTGGGGTTTGAGGTCAATATCCGGGGGGATCTGCTTGATGCCCGGGTCAGCGGATATCCGGCCGACCCCCTCGGTGTGCTGCTTGCCGAAGTCGGCCGCCTGTTGGGCATGACCAAGTTGCTCGACATGGTGCTGCAGGCTGAGGATATCGACCACTATACCGAACAATTTTTCAAAGGGGCCGGCAGGTTTGCCAGCCATGCCGATCCTCCTGCCGACTCTGCCGATCAATAACCTATGTACGAACTCAATTGGATTACCGAACACCTGGCCACCGGCCATGCCCCCATGTCCTACGAGGAACTCGACAGTCTCCGGGAACAGGGGATAACCGCCATTGTTAATCTCTGCGGAGAGTTCTGCGATCTCCACCGGATCGAGGAGGGTTCGGGGTTTGAAGTCTATTACCTGCCGGTGGTCGATGAATGCGCCCCTGATCTGGCGGCCATGGAAACGGCCCTGGACTGGCTGGATGAGGCCGTCTACCTCAATAAAAAAGTATTGGTCCATTGTCGGCTCGGCCATGGCCGCACCGGTACCTTTATTGCCGCCTATCTGCTGCGCCGCGGTTTTGATTTCAAATTGGCGGAAAAAACCATGAAGGGCCGGAACGCCAACCCCGCCACCTATGAGCAGCGCAGCTTCCTCAAAAAGTACGGCAAGCAGGTGGGGCCGCTCCAGGCCGCGCCGCCTAAAATCGACAACCGTCCGGGCATGGACATAACCCCCCTGCTCCTTGCCTATCAACAACTGATTAACCGTTGTGATCAGCAGGCGGCGGGCAAGGCTGTGGATTTAGGTTGCGGCCATGGCGATAGTGCGTGCTGTTATCAGCCCTTTGAATTATTGCTGATTGAAAGCATGCATCTCAGCCAAGCCATTAATAAAACCCTGCGGCAGGAGCAGCGTCAGTTCGTGATTGAGCGGGCCTTTGCCCTGGCGAGTCGGTTGAAGGAATTGCACCATCAGCATCCGGGCCTAACGACCGAGGCCCTGGTGGCGGACTTTCCTGAAGAAAGGCTGACCTGTCCGCTGCTGGAATCCGGGGAATGCCTCGTGTTTGCCGATCGTCCGCCGCGTTGCCGGAATTGGGGCCGCTTGGTCAGCGAAGAACAATATCGCGAAATGGTGGAGGCCGTAGCCGAACTTTCGAAAGAGGCCTATCTGTCGCTGACCGGCAGATTAGCGCCCGTTGAGAACCTTCGATTTTCCTCGGCGGACACCATTTCCGGAAAATTCGTGCAGCTCTATTTCCAGGCAATGGTCTCGGAAAAAGGGTAAAATCGGCGTATGGGCGAAACCAAACAACAGAAGGTGCTGATCGTCGACGATGAGCGTGATATGCTCAATCTACTGGCCAAAGTGCTGGTGAAAAAGTGTGGTTACGCCGTGGAAACGGCGGCTTGCGCTGAAGAAGCCCTGGAGATGATTCATACGGATTCCCCCGATGCGGTGCTCACCGATATCAAAATGCCGGGCATGGACGGCCTGCAATTTCTCCGGCAGATGACCGCCATCGACCCGGCCGTTACCACTATCCTGATGACCGGCCACGGGACCATTGAAATGGCGGTTCAGGCCCTCAAAGACGGGGCCTACGATTTCATCGAAAAGCCCTTTGATAACGAGCGCATCATCCGCACCGTCGGTCGGGCGATCGAACGCACCCGCCTCCTGCGCGAGAATGCGCAGTTGCACCACCGATTATGCGATCAGGACCATCTCCATGGGTTCATCGGGCGGTCGCGGCGGTTGCTGCAGACGGTGGAACTGCTCGGGCGGGTCGCCCACAGCAATGTCACCGTGCTCATTCGGGGCGAGTCCGGCACCGGCAAGGAACTGGCGGCCAAGGCCCTGCACGCCATGTCCAGTCGGGCGGATCGGCCCATGATCACGGTCAACTGCCCGGCTTTGCCGGAGCATATCCTGGAGAGCGAGTTGTTCGGCTACCACCGGGGGGCCTTTACCGGTGCCGATCGGGATAAGGCAGGGTTGTTTGTCGAGGCCGAAGGTTCGACCCTTCTCCTTGATGAGATCGCTGATATTCCGGTGGGGGTGCAGACCAAGTTGTTGCGGGTTCTTCAGGAAAAAGAAGTGCAGCCCCTGGGGCAGAACAAGACGTTAAAGGTCGATGTTCGGGTAGTGGCCTCCACCAACCAGGACCTTGAGGCCAAAATCAGACGGGGCGAGTTTCGCGAAGATCTGCTGTATCGGCTCAATGTGATGACTGTCACCATGCCGAGTTTGGCCTCGATGGCGGCCGATATTCCGCTGCTGGCTCAACATTTCCTTGAACACTACATCCGGGAGCACGGGCGCGGCAACCTGGAATTCAGTGCCGAGGCACTCCAGGCGCTGATGCTGCGGCCATGGCCGGGCAATGTCCGTGAATTGCAGAATGCAGTTAACCGGGCCGTCCTGCTTGCCCCCGGTGATTTGATTGGAGTGAGTGATTTGTGGGAGGAGCAGGGCGCTCTCGGATCGTTTTGCAGGGAAGAACAGCAGAAACAAGGGGACCTGCCGCCGTCAAGCGAGCGCTTGTCTTATCGTGAGGCTAAAAATGCCCTGCTTCGCAAGTTTAATGCCTCGTATCTTGCCGAGGCCCTGGAGGCTGCGGAGGGCAACGTCACCCTTGCCGCCCGCAGTTGCGACATGGAACGGCAAGCCTTTCAGCGCCTGCTGCGGCGCTATCATATCGAATCAAGGAGTTTTCGATGATGCAGATACCGGCAGACTATTCCCTGGCCCGCAACAAATCGTACTGTGATTATTGTCCCGGCTACTGCTGCTATCGGCTTCCCGGCGCCAGCCTGTTGCTCAGAAACGATGATATCAATCGTATGGCCCGGCACTTCGGCATCAGCGATGGTGAGGTCAGAATGCAGTTTCTGGAAAATAAGAACACCTTCAAAACAAGAGAGGACGGCAGTTGTATTCTGCTCGCCAATGACCGTTTTTGCAAACGATGTACCATCCATGAGGCCAGGCCCCTGCAGTGCCGCGACTTCCCCTACGATAAACCCTGTCCGTACCTGGAGAATCCGGATCTATTGGCTATCCTCCAGCCTCGGGTTGAACAGAGTCTTTCGCTGGTCGCCGACAACGGCACCTAATTTTTTAAAACACCCGCTTAGGCCGCTTGCTCCCATCGGTGGTCCTGCTCTCCCAAGATCCTCCTCCTCGGTCAACATCGGGTCGGGTGCATCTTTTTTGTTTCTCCCGCATCTTTTTTGTTGCACTTCAGGGCGTCAGGCATCAGTCTGTATCGGCAGGTCGGTAGTCTTGCATCTCCTAATTATTTAATATTTTAAGGAAAAAATCGAATTTTATTTTGTGTGTATTTGCGTTGTACATCTGGCATTGAGCATGCATTACATCTAACGTTACAGAGATACTAACAGGAATACTCCTCGGAGCCGGTTGATGACCAACAGGAAAATCAATAGTTCGCTCGTATTTTTATTGCTGCTCATGGCTGTGATAACGCCTGGAGAGGCCTTGGCGCTGCAGGTGCATGGCGAGCCCGAAGGATTGTATGTGCATCAGATGGCCCATCTCCATTATATTTTTGCAATTGGGTACTTTTTTTGGGATATCAGGCGCTCCTCGTTTACCGGCCGTGGCTGGCGGTACCTTCAGTTGTTCTGTATCCTGATGACCTGCTGGAATATGATCGCCTTTGTTGGCCATCTCGCCGGGGTGTATTTAGACCCGCAAGCGCTGCTCCAAGCCGACCACTATTTTCAGACCCGGCTGCTCGGCCCGTTCACCCTTAATAAATATCTGTATTTTATTACTAAACTTGACCATCTTATTTACGTGCCCGCCATGTTTTTTCTTTTTCTCGGCCTGCGGTCCTTTTATTTGTCAGTGGTCAAAACAACGGGCGAGGAGGGCAGATGAACAGTATTTCCATGCTGCCCACTGTTCTGGTCGACATTACCGGGTCCGCTGCCAACATGCTCTTTTCCTTCCTGGCCCTGTGGTATGCATTTAGGCTGACCCGGCTCAAACCGGATAATTTTCTCTGGGGTTATCTCTTTTATGTGACACTGGCGATTACCGCCTTTGCCATCTCAAGAGCCGTCGGTCATATCGCCAAAGAATTTTTGTTTATCGTCGGGAGGGGGGATCTCTGGCGCGCAATTGCGCCGTATTCGGGTGGCATCAATACCCTGTGCATGATCTCGGTTTCGGCGGTAATGATTTTCTACCACAAGGGCGTGCAAGCTTATGAAGCCATTGAGCAGGAGGCGGCGAAGCTCAAACAATCCAAAATTCGCCTGACCCGCGCCGCCCGCGAGTTGAAAGAACTCAATCTCAACCTGGAGGACAAGGTCGAGGAACGAGCCGCAGAGTTGTCAAAATCGGAAAAGAAATTTCGCCATCTGTTCACGGCTTCCAAAGACATGGTGTTCTTTACGGATAGCAACCAGGCCATTCTCGATATGAATGCCTCGGGTTCGGAAATGCTCGGCTATGCACTCCCCGAATCCACGCGTCTCACCCTGCGCCATATTTTTCGCCACGAGGGTGATGTTGCAGTTTACGCCAAAATGCTGGAAAACGATGGGTATATCAGAGACTTAGAGTCGGAATTCAAGAAAAAAGATGGCTCCACCATTTATGTCCTGATTTCAGCTACCGCTCTTTATGACGAACAGGGACTGATGATCGGGTCCGAGGGGATAGCCAAGGATCTGACCCGGTTGAAAACCATGATGGAACAACTGGTTTCCAGCGAGAAAATGGCTACAGTCGGTCAGATGGCGGCGGGGATAGCCCATGAGATCAACACGCCTTTAGGTATTATCCTGGGCTATGCCCAACTGATGATGGATGATTTTGCCAAGGATTCTGAAACTTATCAGAACCTGGAGGTGATCGAACGCCAGACCCAGGCCAGCCGGAAGATTGTCGCTGATCTGCTTAAATATTCACGGCAGTCCGGCAGTGCGCGGGAACCCATCAATCTCAACGAGATCATTAATGATGCGGTGGCGATTACCGAGCACAGTCTCAATCTTAACCATGTCAAGATTGGGCTGCAGTTGGCGGGAGACCTCCCGGCTCTGGTCGGCGACCCTGAAAAAATGCGGCAGGTGGTCGTCAATATGATTAATAACGCCTACCACGCCATGGAAGCCCAGGGCGGTGGTGAATTGATTCTTCGCACCCGCTACCCTGCCGGAGCGGACAAGGTTATCGCCGAATTTCAGGACAGCGGGCATGGCATTCCGGAATCGATCAAGGCCCGGATTTTCGATCCTTTTTTTACCACCAAACCGGTGGGTAAGGGGACAGGGCTGGGGCTCTCCGTCTCCTATGGTATCATCCGGGAGCACGGTGGCACCATCGAGATTGAAAGTCCCGTTCAGGGCCTTGGGGGCATGACCACGCCCGGGACCTTGTTTCGGCTGATTCTCCCGGTGGCCGTGGAGTCGGCGGCTATAAAAGAATAATCGTTGGTATAACGTTTCAGGAGGAAAAATGGCTGAAATACTCACCTTGGATGATGTCCTGGATGCCACAGTGCTGGTCGGCAAGATCCTGCGGAAAAAGGGGCATGTCGTCCATACTTTCACCGAAGAAGACGAGGCAGTGGCTTTTGCAAGGCAGCATCCGGTTGATTTGGCCATCCTCGACATCAAACTGAAAAAAATGAGCGGGATCGAAGTGCTGGCCATCCTGAAGGAGGACAACCCAGCCATGCGGGCCATCATGCTCACCGGGTATCCCACCGTGGAAACCGCCCGGGAAGCCATCAGCCTCGGGGCGGATGAGTACTGCGTCAAGCCGATTGACCGTTCCGAACTTGAGGAAAAGGTGGAAAAGGTTCTGGCAGCAAAACCCCGGCAGTAAAGGGGGTTGAGTCCATTGTTCGTGCATGCCCAATGCCATCGCCTAAGAGATAAAAGAGAGTATCGTGGATAATCCGCAGTCTCGTGAGCAGCAGTTTTTGGGGGTTTACCAGAAGGTGACCCGCCTGACGTCCATGGTGCTCGATCATCAGGAAATCATGGAGACTGTCGTTCGCAGTCTGCCGGCGTTGTTGACCATTGATGCCTGCACCATCAGGCTGCTGGACCTCTCCACCCGTTCTTTTGTCCTGGGGGCGGCCCATGGGGTCTCGCTGGAATATCTTTCGCGGGAAGTGATCGATACCGAAGCAACCATGGCCATGATCCAATCGGGATTTCCGGTGTACAGCACCCACCTGGACCAGGATCCGTTCCTGCCGTTCCGGGAGGCCGCCAACCGTGAGGGGATCAAGAGCGTGCTGACCCTGCCGATCGTTTTTCAGAGCAAACTCATCGGGATCATGCGCTTGCTGACCCGAACCGAACGAAATTTTACCTCCGAAGAGATTTCGTTTGCCATGGCCTTGGCGGAACAGGTGGGCATTGCCATTGCCCATGGCCGGATGTTCAAAGAGATGGAAGCGCAACTTGATTTTCTCCGGGAAATACAGGGCCTTTCCACCCTGGTGAATTCAACCCTTGATTTGGACCTTATTCTGCGGACCATGGTCGAGCGGGTGGCTATCACCATGGGGGCCAAGGGCTGCACCTTGCGACTGCTCAATCCGGCCACCAACAAACTGGAACTGGCTGCGGCCTTCGGGGTTTCCGGCGCGTATCTGCAGCGGGGAACGGTCGAAAGTGAACGGAATATCCAGTTGGTGCTCACCGGAGAACCGGTGGCCATATACGATATAAGTCATGATCAACGGGTTGATTACCGACAGCAGATGGCGGATGAGGGAATCGTCTCGCTGCTGGCAGTGCCGTTAAAGGTCAATGAAGAGATCATCGGCGTCATGCGGATTCTCGCCGATGTGCCCCGGGTGTTCACCGGCACGGAAGTGCAGTTTGCCGTAACCCTGGCCGAGGTTGGCGCAACCGCCATCCGCAATGCCAGGAATTACCAGAAAATCACGCTGCTGTTCGGGCAGATCGAAGAGCATGAACGCTTTCTTAACGACATCATCAACAGCCTGCAGCACCAGTTGCTGGTTTTTGATCGGAATCGGCGGGTGGTGCTTGCCAATCAGGTCTTTCTTGCCGCCATGGAAAAGGATGAGGCCGAGGTGCTGGGGATGGATTATGGCGATCTCTGCAGCGGTGCTGCCGGGAAAGCCTCTTGCCCGGTAGATCAGGTACTACAGGATAGGAAGATGATGCCGTTGGTCCAGGAATTCAGTTCAGGTGATCAGCAACGCTGGTTCGAACGGACCGCTTCGCCCCTGTATGATGCCGATGGTCGGGTCGAGTATGTGATCGAGATCATTCGCGATATCACCAGCGAGCATCTGCTGGCCGAAGAAAAGGTGCAGAGCGGCAAGTTGCAGGGCATAGTGGAACTTGCCGGAACCGTAGCTCATGAAATCAACAGCCCGCTTTTTGCGGCCTTGGGCACTGCGCAGTTGCTTGCCGAAGAAAGCAAAACGACTGAAATGGTCGATGAACTTGAAATCATAATAAGAAATTTGAAACAAATCAGTGCGTTGACCCAAAAGATGACCGCTATGACCGGCTTTACTGGCAGGGAGTATGTGGGTACGAGCACGATCTTGTCGTTTACGGACGAACACAGATGATGTCCACGACCAGGATAAAGGAGGTGGACAAGCAAGGGTAAGGCATGCTGGCCTTGTTGGAATCTGACGAGGAAGGCACCGTCGGGTGTCCGGCTAAGGTCTGCTACAGCAGGTGCGTAAACGGTTTTTAAATGGTGCAGCCCGATTTTTTCAGCTTCGGGTGGTGCGGAATTAACGATAAAAAGGAGATAGGGGTATGAAAAAAAGAGTTGGGATCTTACCATGGCTTTTCTCGGCAATGGTGGTGCTTTTCGGAGTGCATGCAGGGATTGCGGCCGAACCGGTTGCGACGGCGGCAGCAGGGCAGGCCGCGGCAGGGGCAATGACAGCGCCGACCATCACTATTGATAAAACCGAGCTCAATAATGGCGGTGCTATCAAGGTTAGTGGTCAGGCGCCAGCGGGTAAACCGGTTTTCCTTGAAGTATGGGCGGCAGATCACTCGGTTCGCGCCAACCGTTTCGACAGTGAAAAAGACAAAAAAACCGGCATCCGGCCCTATATTTTCTACATCACCAGCGAGATGCCGGCCTATTACAAAACTTTTGTGCCCAAGGATCTGCAGCCGAAGATTGATGCGGCCAAGAAAGAAGGGAAGAAGTGGAGCTATTCCGCACTCCTCAAAGACCTAGGCGCTGATCTCGCCTATTCCGTACCGGCCAAGGCCAAGATTGATCGGTACCAATCGACTCTGGTGGCCAGCGTGGTCGGTAGTCGGGGTGATTTGCTCCCGGCTATGGACGAGAAAGAAAACAAAAGTCGTTCCATGCAGTTGGTCAAGGCGCGTTTCCAGAGTATCGACAAGGTGGTGGCCGCGGCCGTCGAAGTCAAGCCTGACGGTTCCTATACTGCCGATATCAAAATCCGTGATGGACTGGCGCCCGGTAAGTATAAGATCGTGGCCGTGGTCGATAAAAATGTGAAAAGCGAGGCCGTCACTTTTGAAAATAAGATAGCTTTCCCAACGGTTTATTTAGAGAATGCCGGGACTAGCATGAATCTGATCTATCCCTTTGTGCTGACCCTGGTGGTCGCCATCTTCGGGGTACTCATGGGCGCTGGTGGCGGTTTTATCATGAATCCATTGCTGTTGGCCCTCTTTCCGGCCCTGCCGCATACCATTGTTGCCGGCACGGTTACGCCTACCGTGTTGTTTTCGCAGGGCAGCGGTATCTACAATTACTCCAAAATCAAGTTTATCAGTTGGAAGTTGGGGACCGGTATCGGTTGCGCCATGCTGCTGGGCGCGTTCATCGGCCCCAAGTTGACCGAAATGATCACTCTGGATCAGTTTAAATTCGCTTTTGGCTGGATTCTGATAATTTTGGCCGCGCTGATGCTCTGGCAGACAATGCCGGGATATCTGGCCAAGAACAAAAAGGAGCAATCCATTTTGAAAGAATTCAAAAAGCGTGCTGAAGAAACGGCCAAAGGCAAATAATAAGCGAAATTCGAGGAGGAATCCGTTATGAAAGTAGATTTTTGGGGACAAGAATTTGAAGTAAACATGGTGGTCGGTTGCATCGGCGGTTTTTTGATTGCCGTAATGTCTTCGATGTTTGGGTTCGGCGGTGGTCCGTTCATGGTGCCGTTGATGACGGTGGCCTTGCGACTGCCCATGTACCTGGTGGTCGGCAGTTCGTTGCTGGCGATTTTTTTCAGCACCTCGGTCAGCACAGTTCGTCATTATCAGTTCGGTAATTTCGACTTGATATTTTTCCTGGCCATGTTTCCTGCGGCCCTGCTGGGCGGGTATATCGGACCGCAGATCGCCAAACGGGTCAGTCCGTTGGTGGTGAAGCGGGTTGCCTGCGCCGGACTGTTGCTGCTGGCACTCAACTTGCTCGGCTTGTATTAAGAGGCCGAGTGTCGGCAGGCGACCGCAACGCCTGACCTTTTGATTTTATTAGATTTCTTTGCAAGAGTAAGGATGCCGGGACCTATTGTATAGGTCCCGGCTTTTTTTTCAACGGGGATTGCCCTTAGCAACCAGGGGCAGCCCTTTCGCGTATTTACTGCTTCCATTACCTGCCATCGTTGTTCTCCTCTTTTTTTTCGCGATATCCGTGGTATAGTGCCGGGGAAAAAAAGTAACAGATCGAGTAACTTCCGTAACAAAGAATAGCAATGCACGCCGGGTTTGGTATCATTTCCAATGAATAAATGCATCATATCTTTACTGTTGATGGTCGTGACCATTTTCCTTGGAGCAACCGGCTATCATTTCATCGAGCGTTATCCGGTGATCGATGCGTTTTACATGGCGGTGATCACAATTACTACCGTCGGCTTTGGCGAGATTTATCCCCTTTCGGAAATTGGGCGATTGTTCACCATCGGGCTGATCCTGGTTGGCTTTGTGGTGCTTGGTTTTTTTGGAAGTTCCTTGGTAGAGCTTTTGCTCGAGAGAGTCTGGAGCGGTGATATAAAAGGGAAAAAAATGAAAAAACAGATAGCGCGCTTAAAGCATCATCACATTATCTGCGGCTATGGCAGAGTCGGTAAAGTTGCAGCCCAGCATCTTTTTGAAGCAGGGGCCAGCTTCGTGGTCATCGACTCCTCACCAGCCACCTGCGAACAACTGCAGGAACGCGGTTATCCCTACGTGGAGGGTGATGCCACTCGCGAGTCCATCCTCATGGAAGCACGGATCAAAGAGGCAAGCGGTTTGCTTGCCCTGGTGCAGTCGGATCCCCATAATCTTTTTATCGTCTTGAGCGCCAGAGAACTCAATCCAACTTTGCATATTATTGCGCGCTCCGAAGATAAATACACCGAGAAGAAAATATTGAAGGCCGGAGCCGACGCTATCATCTCTCCTTTTGATTCCGCCGGTCGGCAGATAGCCGATAATCTGCTGGCTGCCACCGGTGGTCACCTCAAACTGACAACGGTAAATCAGATACAACTGCAACCCGAATGGATCATTGTTCAAGAAGGATCCGGGATGATCAATGAATCGATTGCCGCCATTGCCCATTCGATGCGCCACGATATCATCGGCCTGCGTCGTAATGCTGTCGACATGCTGCAGCCCACCGGTGAAACCGTTATACTGCAGGGGGATCAGTTGTTGATTATCTCCGAACAAAGCGAAATCACCGCACCGGAAACCCTGCAGGTCATCCCAAAAAAAATCGTGATTGTCGATGATAACCCGGTGATAGTCAGGCTCTTCGCCAGATTGTTTCAAAAGGCCGGTTTTCATCCTTTTACCGCAGACAGCGGCGATACAGGCCTTGCCCTCATTCTTCAGGAAAAACCGGCTGCGGCGGTGGTTGATTTTATGCTTCCCGGATTGAACGGGTTGGAAGTCTGCCGACGGGTTCGGCAGGAATACCAGGGAGGACCCATTAAGCTCATTGTGTTCACCGGAGATGACGATCTGCAGTTGCGTATGAGATGCCTGGAGGCCGGAGCTGACGACGTTATTGTCAAGAGCTCTGATACCGCTGAAATTATAGGCGTTGTTTCCAGGCTCGTTCATCCCTGATCGGTTTTTTTTTCTTCAATTTCGTGGAAATGGCTCAGCTCGCGATTATCACCCTTCAGTCGGGGCCTTGGATGGTCGGTCGTGGTTACTAAAAAAACAATTTCCTCTTGCCATTATTGGCTTAGAATGTGATACTAAAGCAAATTACGCCGATTTTTCTATTTAGGTGGAAGAGATGAAAACAGCAGGGCCGATCGCGCTCAGTCCTGAAAAACGAAGAGATACGCGGGTGATTTTTACCCGCAGTGTCAAACTCTTCGTCAAGGGGAAATTGCAAGGCCGATATCCCGCGAGGAACCTGAGTTTGGGTGGCCTGTTTATTGAAGGTACTGTCAATATACCCGATGGTGAGGATTGCCATCTCGAATTGCATGAAACCGGCCGTCATTCCAGCCTTATTTTGACTTTTTCTGGAAAAGTGATTCGGCAAGATAAAGATGGGGTCGGGGTCAAATTCACCAGCATGGGAGAAGACAGTTTTATGTTTCTACAGACCATGGTCTTGTATTCATCTGACGAACCTGTCGGGGTTGCAGAACAATTTCTTGAGACCTTTAATTCTGACAAAGCCTCAAGTGGTTAATGTCATGTGGAAAAGATAAAAAGGCTCTTGTTTTGTTGTGGGGCATGAATTTTTTTTGCATATAATCTGTCCACTTATTTATTCCTAGAACCGTTGACGGCCTTATCCAACGACCCTTTGCATGAATCAACCTGAAAAAAAAATATTTATATTGTTCCGGGGACTAGGTGCGCTAGGTGAACAAAGCCTATATATCCTGACTGACCTCGGCAGGATGGGAACTTTTTTGTTTTTTGCCCTTGTCGGTCTGTTTAAAAGACCCTTTCGTTTCAGGGAACTACTCAAACAACTCGCTTTTATCGGTGCCGGATCCTTCTCGGTTATTTTTTTTACCGCCCTTTCCTCGGGAATGGTGCTTGGACTGCAAGGGTATTATTCCCTCAATAAATTCGGAGCCGAGGGGATGCTGGGGTCGGCAGTCTCGCTCACTTTGATCATGGAATTAGGCCCAATCCTGACAGCTTTGATGGTTACCGGCAGGGCGGGGTCTTCGATGTGCGCTGAAATTGGTATTATGCGGATTTCCGAACAGATAGATGCCTTGGAATGCATGGCTATCGATCCTTTCCGCTATCTCATTTCGCCTAAATTTCTCGCGGTATTAATCTCCGTGCCGTTGCTGACTGCGGTGTTTGATGTTGTGGGCCTTATGGGCGGATATTTGACTGGGGTCCTATTAAAAGGGGTTAACAGCGGTTCCTTCTTTAACGGGATGCAGCAAAGCGTCACGAATCACGATATCCGCATGGGGGTTATCAAATCTGTGGTTTTCGCCCTGCTGCTGGTATGGATTAGCACCGGGCGCGGGTATTTTGTTCAAAAGATTCGTGGTGCTGGTTTTGGGGCGGAAAGCGTCAGTAAGGTGACAACCCAGGCCGTGGTGTTGTCCTCGATTTCGGTGTTGATTTTTGATTATCTACTGACTGCGGTGTTGTTGTGATTTCCGCTGACCTTTCATCGCCTGATGCGGCGATACGTTTTGTCGATGTTTGTAAATCCTTCGGCGAAGGAACCAGGCGGCATATGGTCCTGGATCGAGTTAGTTTTTCGGTACCACAGGGGTTGACGACTGTTATCGCCGGTGGCAGCGGTCAAGGGAAAAGTGTCATCCTCAAATTAATCCTCGGCCTACTTCGGCCGGACTCGGGCCAAGTGCTGGTAGGCGAGCAAGATGTAACGACCATGGGATATAGGGCGCTCCAGGAATTGCGGATGCGGTTTGGCGTACTCTTTCAGGGTTCGGCACTGTTTGATTCCTTGACCGTATTTGAAAATATTGCACTTCCTTTGCGTGAACGAACCGGGCTCTCCTCTGAAGAAATCCATAATCGAGTTGCGGCCACACTCGACCAACTTGAGCTGACTGGCCATGAAGAAAAGTTTCCGGCTCAACTTAGTGGCGGCATGAAAAAACGGGTTGGTCTAGCGCGGGCGCTGCAATTGGAGCCTAAAATTGTGCTTTTTGACGAACCGACTACTGGGCTTGATCCGGTTATGACTAAGGAAATCTACGAGTTGTTTGCAGTCACCCAAAAAAAAATGGGATACACTGCGGTGATAGTCAGTCATGATATTCCGCAGATTTTTTCGCTGGCTGATCAAATAATATTATTGAATAAAGGTGAGTTGGATGTGTTCGCCGATGCAGACCAGATCCCTCATTCAAGCAAGCCTTTTATTCGAGAGTTTGCACGCATGGTGATGGGGCAGCAGGTCCCCTGAAGAACAAAAGGAGAAACGTTTATGGGTAACCCCCGAGTAGAAATCGTGGTCGGGTCCTTTTTGGTGTTGGGTTTTTTGGCTTTCGGTTGGTTGGCATTGCAACTGGGCGAGGTGTCATGGTTTACGGGATCAAAAACCTATATGCTGTCCGCGGAGTTTAATAATGTTTCCGGTGTCAAGACCGGAGCTGATGTTCAAATTGCCGGGGTCACCGTAGGTAAGGTGCGCCAGCTCAATCTGAATAAAGAGAATATGGCGGTGGTCGAGATGCAGATCGACCGCGGAGTCAAGGTACCGGTCGATTCAATTGCCTCAGTCAAATCGCAGGGGATCATCGGGGATAAATATATCCAGATTAGCTTAGGTGGGGATGAAGCCCTATATAAACTAGGTGAAACCATTGTGGATACGGAATCGTCTGTTGATCTCGAGTCCCTCATTTCTAAATTTGCTTTTGGTCAGGTGAGTAAATAAAATCGGCATGATCGCAATGAATCTAAATAATCTGTACCGATTGTCGTTGAGGTTGATGGTAGCTTTGGCGTTGGTTTTTGTTGTTTTCGCTAATGCCTCCGGCACAGAGGATTTTCTCAACGATGAAAGCTATGATGACAAAGCGGTTGGCGTCAAGGCTTCTGATCCCCTTGAACCGTTCAACCGGGCCATGTTCACCTTTAACGATAAGGTGTATGTCTGGGTGCTTGACCCAGTTGCCACTGGTTACAGTAAAGTGTTGCCCGCCGATATCAGGCAGTGTGTCGGTAACTTTTTTTACAATTTCGGAGAGCCGATACGCTCAGTCAACTTTCTGCTCCAGGGGCGATTTCGTGACTCTGGCTTGACGTTATCCCGATTTGCGATTAATAGCATCGCTGGTGTTTTTGGCTTGGCGGATCCCGCCGCCGATGAATTCAAGATTCCCCGGAAGAAAGCCACCTTTGGTCAGACCTTGTCTGTATGGGGGGTTGGTGATGGTTTTTATTTAGTTGTACCTTTGCTGGGGTCCTCTACGTTGCGAGATTTTTCCGGCAAGATGGTTGAAACTTTGGCGACCTCTTCCTATTATCCCTGGAATGATGAAGCTGGCACTTCCGTTGCTGTTTTTAGCGGTCAAGTGGTCAACGACACCTCGCTTCGTCTCGGGGTTTATGAGGACATTAAATCAATGAGTTTTGATCCCTATGTTGCCTTTCGGAATGCCTATTTCCAGTCACGAGACAAGGCAACCGACAACGTTTTGGTTCCAAACCCAAATTATGATGTCAATCACTAGAAAAATCCCCGTGGTTTCGATGGGGTAATGGGCTGTCATGTTGCGCAATAAATTTACAATAATATTAATATTCTTGGTTTCTTTTTGTTTTATGGGGATGGCGTTGTCGCAAAGTGCTGCCTCCGCGACCCCTGATCCCACTGAGCAATTCCGTCCTTTTCTTAAAAAAGTCACTGATATTCTGGTCGACCCTCAATTGAAAACCATCCCGAAAAATGAACAAGGTAGAAAAATCATTAGTGTCGTTCGGGAACACTTCGATTTTCGTGAAATGAGCAAACGGGTTCTCGGCCAACAATGGCGGGAGCTCAATGCTCAGGAACAGGGGGAGTTTGAAGATCTTTTTACTCAATTGTTGCAATACGCCTATATCGGAAAAATTGATGATTACTCCGGTCAGGAGGTTGAATTCACCCTGCAACGGATCAAAGGTGAAAGAGCGGAGGTGCAGACCCTGTTAGTGGATAAGGGGAAAACAATTCCGGTCTCGTATATTATGTTGCTTCGAGGTGAGCAATGGATGGCCTATGATGTGGTTATAGAGGGGGTGAGTCTAGTGCGTAATTACATGGAACAGTTTAAGGAAATCCTGACGAAAGAAGGGTATACCGGTCTTGTTGAGCAAATTAAAGAGAAAATCAGTCAGATAGAAAAAGAACAGAAGAAGAGTTGAATGTCTCGCGGACAGAGTCTCTTCTTCACCCTTTGAAATATACCGTTGTCTGTTTGATTTCTTCCTCTCGTTGTCCTTAATTATTCATAGTTTCTTAGCCTGATACAAGAGAGCCTTTTTAGCTGTAATTTCTCCCTCATTGTGTTTTTAGTTGGCTAATCCTTTTTTTTTTTGTATGATTTGCAGCTTCGACCAAAATTCAACCTTGGCGTGCAGGGGCTGAAGTAAAGATGCAGATTAAGTTTACCGAAATTTCACCATATGGAAGCAGTTATGAGGTGCAGCGCTTAGAAAGCCTCGTGACGCAGAAAGACTTTGTGGTGAAAAGTCCATTTTCGGCGCAATGTACCTTGAAGCGTAAGGGAGACAGCAAGGTTGAGATGCATGGCCGGTTGAAAACTTGCATCTCTTTGCCTTGTGACCGTTGTCTTGCCACGTATGATGTTGCTATAGATACCGAATATCAGATTCTTTTCGAGACGGGATCCAGCGATTCCTGGAAGGTAAAAGAGTTGGAGTGCACCCTGCCCGATTTGGATAGCATCGTTCTTGATGAGCCGGTTATCGACCTCGACGATGTTCTGCGGCAGCAACTATATCTCTCACTTCCCGTGAAGAGTCTGTGTTCGGAACAGTGTAAAGGAATCTGCCCCCAATGCGGGGTCAATCGCAACCTTGCCGAGTGCAATTGTGCGAATGAAACCCCCGTCGGACCTTTTGCGGCTCTTGTTCAGTTGAAAAAATAAAGCATTTTTTAATGATAAATTGTCCGTATGGCATATGGCCAGACCTGTTCGTACAGGGCGGATAAACCCAGGATATAATGGAGGAACACAATGGCTTTACCTAAAAGAAGACATTCCTACTCACGGACCAGGCAACGCCGTTCGCATGACGCGCTGGTTAAACCAAACGTCGGCAAGTGCCCTGAATGCGGCGAGCCAAAAATGATGCATCAGCTTTGCGGCGGTTGTGGCATGTATAAAGGCAGGAATGTTATCCGTCTTGGGGAAGATCTTAATTAGGCAATACAGTGAGGATAGCCCTTGACGCCATGGGAGGCGACCGGGGGTCAGAGATGGCGATCCAAGGCGCGCTTGCTGCGGTTCGAGACACCAAAGGTCTCGAAGTCATTCTGATTGGCCCCCGTACTATTTTAGAACAGCAGCTTGTTGAGCATGTTGCCGGCAACATTGAATTCCTTGAACGAATCTCCGTTCACCATGCGTCTGAAGTTATCACTATGGATGATTCGCCGGTGGATGCGGTTCGGAAAAAGAAAGAAGCAACCATTATGGTCGGCTTCGATTTGGTGAAAAATGGCTTGGCAGACGCCGTTGTTTCCGCCGGCAACTCCGGTGCAACTATGGCTGCGGCCGTTAGGAAACTTGGTAGGTTGCCGGGGATATCCCGACCGGGCCTTGCTAGTTTTTTCCCAACCTTGAAGAAGCCTGTGATGCTGATGGACATTGGCGCAAATGTTGATTGTCGCCCTCAGCATCTCTATCAATTCGCCGTGATGGCTTCTTCATGCTCGCGTTTGCTGCTTAATTTGGATCAGCCCCGCATCGGTCTTCTCAGCATTGGTGAAGAAACCGGTAAAGGCAATGCCTTGGTCAAGGAAACCTATGACCTGTTGAAACAGAGTCCGCTTAATTTTATCGGCAATGTCGAAGGGCGCGATGTCTATAAGGGAGATGTCGATGTCATCGTTTGCGATGGATTTGTTGGTAATATTTCTCTGAAAATCAGTGAAGGACTGGCTGACGCCGCCATGCAGATGCTGAAACGAGAAATTATGAAAACCTGGCGGGCTAAGTTAGGGTATCTTCTTATTCGTGAAGCCTTGAAAGGATTTAAAAAACAGGTCGATTACGCCGAATATGGTGGGGCGCCATTGCTAGGGATTGATGGAACTGGCATTATTTGTCACGGTTCCTCTAATGCCACCGCTATCCGCAATGCCATTGAGGTTGCAGCCAATATGGTGCGCAACCGCGTCAACGAAGCCATCGTTCAAGCCTTAGGCGAATACGCCGCTTAGAAGCAGGTCCATTCATGAATAAAGCTGTTATCCTTGGGACTGGTTCCTGTCTTCCGAAACGAGCGTTTACTAATGTCGATCTTGAACAGATTGTCGACACCACGGATGAATGGATCACTTCGAGAACCGGAATCCGAAACCGACACATCGCCGGTGAGAATGAACTTAATTTTCAATTGGCTTCCACTGCCGCTAAGCGTGCATTGGCCAGTGCTGGAGTTAACCCCAGCGAACTGGATCTTATTATTGTCGCAACCATATCTCCGCATATGATCATGCCCTCCACCGCATGTTTCGTTCAGGCGGAACTTGGGGCGGTGAATGCTTTCGCTTACGATATCAATGCCGCCTGCGCCGGGTTTACTTACGGGTTGGATATGGCCAGTAATTATATCCAAAACCGTCCGGATATGAAAATTCTGTTGATTGGCGCGGAGACACTTTCCGCCCGCGTCAACTGGGAAGATCGAAATACCTGTGTGATTTTTGGTGATGGCGCTGGTGCGGTCGTAATTGGCGGGTCGGATGACGGTCGAGGGATTTTTGGCGCTAGTATGCATGCCGATGGCAGACTGTGGGAGTTGTTGTATATGGACAGTCCTAAAAGTCTTAATCCTGATCTGCAGCAAGCAAATTGGCAGGGTTCTTTCATCCAGATGAATGGCAGAGATATTTTCAAACACGCGGTCCGGTTGATGGAAGAAGCGGTTACCACTTTGATGAAGAAGCATAGCGTAACCATCGACGATGTCAGTCTTCTGATTCCGCATCAGGCCAATATTCGGATTCTTAATAATTTGAAGGACAGGCTGAAGATACCGGATGAAAAAGTTTTCATCAATCTTAGCAAATATGGTAACACCTCTGCTGCCAGCATCCCCATAGCCTTGGATGAGGCCAATAAACAGGGACGACTGGTACCTGGAGAGATAGTACTGTTGTGTACCTTTGGCGGTGGCCTCACTTGGGGTTCGCTGCTCATGCGGTGGTAAGATACAAAGGAGAGTATTTGTGGATTATTTTTTTACTGAACAACAGCAGATGATCATTGATACTGCCCGGGAAATCACCAACGAAAAAATTATTCCCGTACGGGCGGAGTTGGATGAAAAAAACCAATTCCCCAGAGCGATATTGCAGGACATCGCCAAGGCTGATTTATTTAGTATTTTTGTACCGGAACAATATGGTGGGCTGGGTGGTGGCTGTTACGATATCGTCCTAGCTCTGGAGGAACTGGCCCGTGGTTGTGTTGGCGTCGCCACCAGTTATGCTGCCAGTGCCCTCGGTATTTTTCCGGTCATGATTGCCGGCAGTGAAGAACAAAAACTAAAATACCTGCCCGATATCGCTTCAGGTGCACGCTGGGCAGCCTTCGGCCTGACCGAATCCAACGCCGGTAGCGATGCCTCGGGTATCAGGACCACTGCGGTTCAGGACGGCGAGGAGTGGGTGCTAAACGGTACTAAGCAATGGATCACCAACGGCGGTGAGTCCCAGATTTATTCAATTGTGGCGTTGACTGACCCCAGCAAGGGCGCGCGCGGGGCTTCGATTTTTATAGTGGAAGAAGGCGACCCTGGATTTTCCTACGGGAAAAAAGAAGATAAAATGGGCATCCGTTCTTCCTCGACCCGTGAACTTATTCTCAAAGATTGCAGAATACCTAAAGACCGACTCGTGGGCAAGAGAGGAACCGGATTTATTACGGTTATGAAGACCCTTGATATGTCACGTCCGGGCATCGCCTCCCTCGGTATCGGTTTGGCTCAGGCCGCCCTTGACGAGGCAGTTCTTTATGCTAAGCAGCGAGTTCAATTTGGCAAGCCGATTATCAGTTTTCAAGCAGTCCAACACATCCTGGCTGACATGGCCATTCAACTCGAAGCCGGTCGGGCCTTGGTGTATGCTGCGGCTCGGCATATCGACAGCAATCCGAAAAATATGTCCAAAGCCTCTTCCATGTGCAAGGTTTTCGCCACCGATATGGCGATGAAAGTTACCACCGATGCGGTACAGGTCCTTGGTGGATATGGTTATATGAAAGAGTATCCTGTGGAAAAAATGATGCGCGACGCCAAGATCCTTCAGATTTATGAAGGTACCAATCAGATCCAGCGCAATGTTATTGGCCAAGAATTGAACAAAGAATATTCTTAAGAGAAGTAGGGCATGCATATAATTGTCTGTGTCAAACAGGTCCCGGATGCAAAGGATGTCAGGTTGGATCCGGTAACTAACACCTTGGCGCGTGAAGGGGTGGATTCAATCATGAATCCCTATGATCGCCACGCCCTTGAGGAAGCGGTCGCCATCAAGGAGCAGCAGGGCGGAACCGTAACAGTAATTACCATGGGGCCGCCGCAGGCCGAAGCGGTTTTGCGTGAAGCGATTGCTTGTGGCGCCGATGACGGCGTATTGATTTCCGATCGGGCCTTTGCCGGTGCTGACACTTGGGCAACCTCCTATACATTGGCCAATGCCGTGAAAACCCTGGGAGCCTTTGATCTCATCCTTTGTGGAAAACAGGCCATTGACGGCGATACTGCCCAGGTCGGGCCGGGTCTCGCCTATCGCTTGCAAGTACCCTTTGCTACCTGCATCCAGAAAACCCGCAAGGTCAGTTCAGCGAGTATTGAAGTGGAACGGATGATGGATGACGGATTTGATGTCCTCCGTCTGCCGCTGCCAGCTCTTATGACCGTAGTTAAGGATATCAACGAGCCGCGAGTTGCCTCGTTAAAAGGCAAAATGAAGGCCAAAAAAGCGGAGATTAGAAAATTTTCCGCAGCCGATATTGGCGCTGACCCGCAATGTATTGGTCTTGCCGGTTCGCCTACCCAGGTTGTTCGGGTCTTTTCTCCAGAGGCCCGTGGGGATCGAAAAATCTTTTCAGGAAGTGTCGAAGAACAAGTTGACCAACTGGTTGAGTGTCTTAAGGCATATCTCTAGAAAGCAGCATGGCTGCTACTGATAATTGAGTACCTCTTCAAATGCTTATAATCCATAGCGATAAATGTACAGCGTGCGGAATTTGTGAGACGAGTTGCGCCTTTGGCGCTATCACGATTCAAAATGATTGCGCCGTGGTCAATGAGTGCTGCACTCTTTGCGGTGCCTGTGTTGAGAATTGTCCGACCCAAGCCCTTTCTATTGAAACTGCTGAGAAAAGAAAGCAAGTTGATATAGACAACTATTCGGGAATCATGGTTTTTGCAGAATATCGCCATGGAGACGTAGCACCGGTAAGTTATGAATTGCTTGGTATTGGCCGAAAACTCGCCGATAAGCGCGGGGTCAAGCTCAGTGTTGTGTTGCCTGGCGGTAACGTGACTTCCTATGCGAGTGGGCTGATTGCCGCCGGAGCAGACACTGTGCTACTTGTCGAGCATCCGATGCTCGAACAGTTTCGTGAAGATATCTATGCCGCTGTTCTGGAGCAGGTAATCGGAGAGCATAAACCCGAAGTGGTGCTAGCCGGAGCAACCGCCATCGGCCGTTCCGTCATTCCCTATGTGGCCAATGCCATAGATGCCGGTCTGACCGCAGATTGTACCCGGCTTGAAATTCGAGAAGAAGACGGTATGCTGTTACAGACGCGGCCCGCTTTTGGAGGCAATATCATGGCGACCATCGAATGCCCCCATACCAGACCTCAGATGGCTACAGTCCGACCTAAGGTGATGGCGCCGGCGGTGCCGGATCTGTCGCGCACAGGCGAAATATTCCAAGTGCAGGTGCCTGAGCGATGCTTGCAGTCTAAAATAGAAGTACTTGATTCGGTCATCAACCATGATGATCAGGTCAATATCCAGGAAGTGGAAACTCTGGTGGCTGGTGGCCGTGGCCTAGAATCCGAAAAAGGATTTACCCTGATCAGGGCGCTGGCACATGAACTCGGGGGCGCAGTAGCCGCCTCTAGGGCCGCTGTTGATTCAGGTTGGATTCCTTACCCCCATCAGGTCGGCCAAACCGGTAAAACTGTCAGCCCCAAGTTGTACATAGCCTGTGGAATTTCTGGCGCGGTGCAACATGCGGTCGGGATGCAATCTGCCGAAATTGTGGTAGCCATCAATAGGGACAGCGAGGCCCCTATTTTCAATATCGCCACCTATGGAGTGGTGGGGGATCTTTACGAGGTCGTTCCGCAACTGATCAAGCGACTTCAGGAGATAAAGAAATGATACTCGATAAAATGATTGCCTTGGTTACCGGTGGCAGTCGAGGAATCGGCAGAGCCATATGCCTTAAACTCGCATCATTGGGGGCAACGGTCGGCATCAACTATGTGGCCAATCCGGAAGCAGCGCAGGAAACCTTACAGCAAATCGAGGAAATCGGCGGCAAGGGCTTTATTGTCCGGTTTGATGTGGCCGATGCCAATGACGTTCAGGTAAACATCAAAGAAATAATCAATACCTACGGCCAGGTCGATATTCTGGTGAATAATGCTGGAATAACCCGGGATGGCTTGATGGCCCGCATGAAGGAAGACGACTGGGACAGCGTACTTGACACCAATCTGAAGGGTGCATTTCTCTGCAGTAAAGCAGTCATGCGCACCATGATGAAAAAAAAGTGGGGTCGGATTATTAATGTCTCGTCGGTAGTCGGTTTTGTCGGTAATGGTGGTCAAGTCAATTACGGCGCAGCCAAAGCCGGCTTGACAGGATTGACCAAATCGATGGCGAGGGAACTGGCCGGGCGGAATATTACCGTCAATTGTGTGGCTCCAGGCTATATCGTTACCGATATGACTGACGGCCTTGCCGAAGATGTACAGGAAGCCCTCAAGGCCCAGATACCCCTAGGTACCTTGGGAACACCTGAAGATGTCGCAGCATCGGTGGGTTTCCTGGCATCATCTGACAGTAATTATATTACTGGACAGACCCTGCATGTCAATGGCGGGATGTATATGGGACATTGACAATAGATGTCCGAATGCTGATACGTATTTGGCATCGTTTAATAACAATAAAACAAACGCAACTCAATTTTCAGGAGAATACCAATGGCTGTTGAACAGAAAATGATTGATATTATAGTTGAACAACTTAGCGTCGATAGAGATAAAGTGGTTTCCGGCGCTTCTTTTGTCGATGATCTCGGAGCGGATTCTCTGGATCTGGTCGAATTGATTATGGCCATGGAAGAAGAATTTGACGTTGAAATTCCCGATGAGGAAGCCGAGAAAATCACAACCGTGCAAAATGCTATTGATTTTGTCGCAAAAATCCAGAGCTGAAGCGGAGTGAATTAGCGTGAAACGACGGGTCGTTGTAACAGGGATTGGCTTAATCACCCCGCTTGGTATTGGTACCGAGCAGACGTGGAATGCGCTGATCAATGGACAGAGTGGGGTCGGGCCTATAACTCGCTTTGATGCATCTGATCAGACTTCGCAGATTGCTGCCGAGGTAAAGGGATTTAATCCTGAGGATTGGTTCGAAAAAAAGCAGGCGAAAAATCTAGATGCATTTGTCCAATACGCCGTAGCCGCCGCAGATATTGCCTGGAAAAGCAGCGGCCTGTCGATCACCGATGAAAATATGCATCGGGTAGGCGTTATTACGGGTTGCGGGATGGGCGGATTACCTACCATTGAAGAATACCACAGTGTTCTACTTAACCGGGGACCTCGTAAAATTACGCCCTTTTTTATTCCCAGAGTTATTCCCAATATGCCCTCAGGACATATTTCTATGCGGATAGGCGCTAAAGGGCCAAACCTCTCGCAAACCACCGCCTGTGCCGCCGGTACCCATGCCGTTGGAGAGGCCTTTCGTCATATCGCCTATGGTGATTGTGATATGGCGATCACTGGTGGTACTGAGTCGGTTATCTGCCCGCTTGCGGTGGGTGGATTCAGTGCGATGAAAGCATTGTCGACGCGCAATGATGATCCGCTAACCGCCTCGCGCCCCTTTGATCTGCATCGGGATGGTTTTGTTATCTCTGAAGGTTCAGGTATGCTGGTTCTTGAGGAATTAGAGGCTGCCAAGCGCCGCGGTGCAACGATTTATGCGGAGATCGTTGGTTACGGCCAGACCAGCGACGCCTATCATATTGCCGCTCCCCCTGAGAATGGGGAGGGGGCTGCACGTTGTATGGCTGCTGCCCTGAAAGATGCCGGTCTCAATCCCGAAGATGTTGACTATATCAATGCCCACGGCACCTCGACACCACTCAACGACAAATGTGAAACCTTGGCGGTGAAAACCGTATTTGGCAAACATGCATATAAGTTGGCAATGAGTTCTACCAAATCGATGACCGGCCATATGTTAGGCGCTGCCGGCGGCATCGAAGCAGCCTTTACCGCGCTGACACTGTATCACGGTATCATCCCCCCCACGGCCAATCTCAGGACTCCCGACCCTGATTGTGATCTCGACTATGTACCCCTTAATTCCCGCAAGGCGAAGGTCCAGGTTGCCATGTCCAATTCCTTTGGTTTTGGCGGCACCAATGGGGTTATTATTCTGCGACGCTACGTATAAGATAGCCTGTATTGGGAGTGAGCGAGTGAAGATAGCGTTAGGTTGCGACCATGGTGGATTGGCCCTGAAAAATGAAATGGTCCATTGGCTGGCTCAGGCTGGCCATGAAGTTAATGATGTGGGATGCCATACCGAAGATTCGGTGGATTATCCTATCTTCGCCGATAAAGTCTGTGGAGAAATCATTGAAGGGCGGTCTTCTTTTGGAATTCTTATTTGCGGGACCGGTATCGGCATGTCTATTGCTGCTAACCGTCATCGACAGATTCGGGCAGCGCTCTGCCATGAAGCCTTTACTGCCAGGATGAGCAGGGAACATAATGATGCCAATGTCCTTTGCCTGGGGGCCAGGGTACTAGGCAGCGCCCTTGCCTTGGATATCGTCAAGTCCTGGCTGGCAACGGAGTTCGCCGGTGGCCGTCATCTGCGCAGGATTGCTATGATGGGGTAACTTGCCGCCTTCAAGTATATATATTTTTGAAACCGGTATGCTTTGTTCCAAAGCTGCCGGTTTTTTCATGGTACTTCGGGTGTAGTCTCCTCTTTTCGCACTAATCAAGGGTATGTTATGAAATGTCCCTATTGCGGTCATTTGGATAATCGAGTTATCGATTCACGTATCAATAAGGATAAGACTATCACCAGACGCCGCAGGGCCTGTGGTTCTTGTCAGCGACGATTTACCACCTATGAACGTATCGAACTGATGTTGCCGATGTTGATCAAAAAAGATGGCCGACGTGAACCCTGGGATAGGGGTAAAATGGTAGTAGGATTGGAAAAAGCCTGCGAAAAATTGGCTGTCAGTATGACCGACATCGATAATTTTGTTGATGCTATCGAACAGAAACTCCAGGATTTCGGCGGCAAGGAAATTTCCACCAGCCAAATCGGCGAATGGGTCATGGAGGCGCTGCCGGCACTGGATGAGGTGGCCTATGTTCGTTTTGCCTCGGTGTATCGACAGTTCAAAGATGTCAATGAATTTATGGAAGAATTGAAGCTCTTTCTAGGCGAACAGGGAAAACGCTGATCTTTTTATGGGTATGCAAGACGATCATAGCTTTTACATGCGTATTGCCCTTGATGAGGCCAAGAAAGGCGTGGGCCGAACTTCACCCAACCCGGCGGTGGGGGCCATTATTGTCAAGGAAGGACATATCATTGGTAAGGGGTATCATAAAAAAGCCGGTACCCCGCACGCCGAAGTCAATGCTATTGCTGATGCTGGTCAAACAACTCAAGGCGCAACTCTATATGTAACCCTTGAGCCCTGCAATCATACCGGACGGACCCCACCTTGCACAGAAGCCATTCTCCGTGCAGGGATTGGTACGGTGGTCATCGGAATGCCTGATCCCAATCCTAGGGTTAATGGGGGAGGGGCCGACTATTTGAAACAACAAGGGGTAGAAGTCTGTATCGGAGTGCTCGAACAACAGTGCCGAGCCTTGAATCGCCCTTTTATCAAACACAGTGCCACCGGCCTACCCTGGATGATCATGAAGGCTGGGCTGAGCCTGGACGGTAAAATTACCTTTTGTCCCGGGCAAGGAGCTGCCTTGACCGGGTCTGAATCACAACGATATGTACATCAACTCCGCAATCAGATGGATGCTATCTTGATTGGGGTGGATACAGCTCTTATTGACAACCCCAGTCTGACCACCCGGCTTGAGGGCGTTTCGGATACGCGGGACCCTTTGCGAATCGTTCTGGACTCTCACTTGCGACTGTCGGCGGATGCCAGAATGCTCACCCAGAAATCATCTGCAACTACCTGGATAATATGTGGTGATAAGGCCTCTCCAGAAAATGAGGCGCGATTGGTAAGCCGTGGCGCCAGGGTTTTTCGGCTGTCCCTTGCTAGCGATCAACGGATCGATTTGGTCGAATTACTCCGGTTTCTCGGACAGAACAATATTACCTCGGTGCTTGTGGAAGGTGGTGCGCGCGTGCATGGTGCATTTTACCGCCAGAAACTGATTGATGAACTACTTCTTATTTATGCTCCATTCATTATTGGAGACCAGGGGACTCCCCTTGTCCAGGGATACAGTCTGAGCCATCGTGCTGAGGCGCCGCTGCTATTTAACACTTCGGTTCAGCTCTTGGGGAACGATGTGTTGTTAAAAACCTTGATTCAACGATAAACGGATCGTTACTCGACGATCGTTTTAATTATCTCCCATTTTTGCCGCAGGGTGGCCGTATCGGCCAAGCTGAGGCATACTTCAACTTTATCGTCTTCAAACGAAAGGCTGTGCTTGATCGTCACCTTTTCAGGAGGATGCAATTCTTGCACAAGTTTATGAAAGTGCTGTTCTGCCTTGCTTTTGGCGGGATAACACTGTTCCTGCAGACACTGCATCAGTGCCTGCAACCGTTGCGGCATATTTTCCGAGGTCGTTTCTTGATTTTCTGGCAACCATTGGCCGATAATCTCCACGATTGGTTTATTATCTCGCCGGATTAATTCGGTTACCATTTCAACCAGTTTCTGCTGTTTCGACCCGCCAAGCCGATAGGTGTTGATCAGGTGGACCAGATGTCGTTGGTCTTCGTGGGAGAGGCAGGTCAATTGCCTTGCAGATTTTTGTGAGAGGATACCGTGATGAAGGGCCAAAATGGCAGAAAGCTCAAGCTGCAGGAAACTGCCAAATTCTTTAAGTTTATAACGCTGGGGCTTGCAACCCATCAGGGCGAGCAATCGTAGTTGTTCTTTCTCGGGGACATCGTGTTGCGCTTTTCGTAATAGATGAGCTTGCAGGATCGGGCTTGCTTGGGGTGAAGCAAGATCAATCAAAATCTGGATTGAATAGAGATGGATTGGCGGAGTTGACGACGGCAAGATGTGGCAGGCTACCTTTTCCGCGCTGAGCATCTTAAGCGCTGTATAGCAGGGATAATTGGCAAGAAGGTGATGTTGACCGTTAACCTGTTGCTGTACCAGCAATGGTTGCAATTGGCCGAATTCTTGCGTGTTTTTTAAAATTACCGGATCAATTGGTCCTTCAGAGAGCAGACGGATAAAGTCATCCGGAAAATCAATTGATTGCAATGAAACAAATTGGAAAGAGGCGTCCGGTAGGTTGAGCGGGAAATCGATCATAACGTCAAGAGTTCAGTCGGGAAGGTTAAAATTTCCTGTTTTTATTGCGAGCCAATAGCAAGGAAAAAAAAAGGGGCGCCACACGATGGGGCGCCCTGATGGCAGCGGTGAATGGTAAAAAGTTTAATCCGAATTAATTCGAGTCCGTAGTATGCCTGAGGGCTTGAAAGTTACCACTCGTCGCGCGTCCAGGGTGAGTTCGCTTCCTGTTTGCGGATTACGCCCACGGCGGGATTTTTTATCCTTGATGTTAAATTTGCCGAAGCCACTGAGTAATAAATCTTCACCGGTTATCAGGGAGGATTTCGACAACGATAAAAAGGTTTCGACAGAATCCGTGGCCTGCGATTTTGTCAGGTTAGGATGGGCTTTGTAGACCTGCTGTACCAAATCGGCTTTTGTAAGGGTCATTTGTTACCTCCTTGTTGACTCACAATAAAAGATTGGATTGGTTCGATTTTTTTTATACCATAGGTAAAAATACCGGGGGTTGTCAACTCGATTCATCAAAGAAAGGAAAAGGCGGCCGTTCCGGCAAAGCGAGCCGCCATGCCCAATTCTTCCTCAATCCGCAGGAGTTGGTTATATTTGGCTACCCGATCACTCCGCGAAGGTGCGCCGGTTTTGATCTGTCCGGTGTTCAACGCGACCGCCAAGTCAGCAATGGTGGCATCTTCCGTTTCGCCGGAGCGATGAGAAATGACTGCGGTGTAGGAAGCGCGATGGGCCATTTCCACCGCATCAATGGTTTCGGTAACTGTACCGATTTGATTGAGTTTAATTAAAATGGAATTCGCTATATTCTGAGCTATGCCCTTTCTAAGGATGCTGGTGTTGGTGACAAAGATATCGTCGCCGACCAATTGGATCTTTTTTCCTAAGGCGTCGGTTAACTGTTTCCATCCTTCCCAATCGGATTCGTCCAACCCATCTTCGATGGTGATCAATGGATATTTGTTGACCCAATCGGTATAAAACGCGATCATCTGTTCAGCGGTTTTTTTGGGTTGTTTCTCTGCGCCCAGGACGTATACACCCTCTTTTTCAGAATAAAATTCACTGGCGGCAGCATCAATTCCGATAAAAACGTCTTTCCCCGGAGAATAACCGGCATGCACGATTCCTTCGAGGATGACTTCCATAGCCTCTTCGTTTGAACGAAGGTTAGGGGCAAAACCGCCCTCGTCACCTCCGGCGGTTTGCAATCCTCGCTTTTTCAAAACTGATTTCAGGGCATGATAGGTTTCGGCTCCCATACGCAGTGCCTCGGCAAAAGAGGAGGCTCCGGCGGGCAGGATCATGAACTCTTGGATGTCGACATTATTGTCTGCATGCGCCCCGCCGTTGAGGATGTTCATCATGGGCACCGGCAGCACTTTGGCATTAACACCGCCCAGATAATTATAGAGCGGCAGTTCCAGTTCCATCGCGGTTGCTTTAGCAACGGCCATCGATACCCCGAGAATGGCATTGGCGCCTAATTTTTCCTTGTTAGCGGTATTGTCCAGCGCCAGCATGGTACTGTCGATGATCACCTGCTGAGAAGACTCAAAACCAAGCAAGGCAGGGGCAATACATTCATTTACGTTTTCCACTGCCTGCAATACACCTTTGCCACCGTATCGACTTTTTTGGGTGTCGCGAAGTTCCAGCGCCTCTCTTGAGCCAGTGGAGGCGCCTGAAGGGACAGCTGCTCGGCCTATCGCCCCGGTCTCGAGATACACTTCCACCTCAACGGTCGGGTTTCCCCTTGAATCAAGTATTTCTCTGGCAATCAAGCCCGTAATTTCGCTCATTAGATGTTCTCCCAAAAAAAGTAAAAGTTGCTGATATTATACGACACTGGCGATCTTAAAGATGGGCAGATACATGGCAACGACAAGGCCGCCGATCATACCGCCAAGAAAGACCATCATAAAGGGCTCAATCATTGCGGTCAAGTTTTGCACGGCCTGATCGACTTCTTCATCATAGAAATCAGCTATTTTTTCAAGCATGGTATCAAGGGCACCGACGGATTCACCGACATTGATCATCTGGACAACCATATTGGGGAAAACACCTGATTCCTCCAGGGGATCGGCAAAGGGCCGTCCTTCAGCAATACTTGAAGCGACCCGAATAACCGCTCGTTCTATAATTTTATTCCCTGAAGTTCTGGCGACAACCTGCAGGGAATCTAAAATGGGAACACCACTTTGCAATAAGGTGCTCAGCGTTCGGGTGAATTTAGCAACCGCTACTTTTCGGACAAGAGTACCGACTACCGGGGACCACAAAATCATATTGTCAATTTTTAAGCGGCCTTTATCGGTATTATAGATTTTTTTGACAATCCAGGAGAGGACAAATGCGCCGATAATCAGAAAAATAATATTGGATTTGAAGAAATTACTCATGTCAATGACAATCTGGGTCGGGACGGGTAGGGTGGAGCCGAAGTCTTTGAACATTTTGTCAAAGACCGGAACCACAAATACAAGGATGACCACCAGGATGACGAGCGAAATTCCAAGGCAGATGGCCGGATAAGTCATTGCGCCTTTGATTTTCTTTTGAAGGGCCATGGATTTTTCCTTGAAGGCTGCGAGCCTTGAAAGAATAGTATCCAGGATACCTCCCAGTTCGCCTGCTTCAATCATGTTGGCATACAGGCTATCAAACACCTGTGGGTGTTTGCGCATGGAATCTGCCAGGGTTGTTCCGGTTTCCACATCGCTTTGAATCGTGGTCAGCACTGTTTTAAATGTTTGGTTGCTCTGCTGTTTTCCTAGAATTTGAAGACATTGGACCAATGGCAAGCCGGCATCGATCATGGTCGAAAGTTGCCGAGTAAAAATGACAATGTCTTTGCCGGTGACTTTCGGCTTGAACAATTTAATGTTCTCAAAAAGATCTTTAGGCTTTAATTTAACAGTGAGATTCTCGACCCGTTGACGCTTCAGTTGAGCGCGGGCTCCGGCTTCATCAACAGCTTCGATTTCGCCTTTTCGTGTTTCGCCGAAGCTGTTTTTTCCTTTCCAGACATAGATCGCCATGGATTATTCTCCAGTCAGTTTCCAGAATTTTTTAAAAAAGCAATTGTGATAAGGTGTTGACAGATGATACAATTGCTTTTATAAAACGTACCTTTTGGTTGAGAGGTGACACGGCACCCCTTGCTTTTATCATTGTAGGGAAGATTTTTTTCTGATTCAAGAAAAAGTTTATATTTTTTCAGGAGTTGGCAATATGCAAACGAGTAATGCGGCAAAATTCAGCGATGGGTCGTTTCTGCCGGTAGTTGAACAATGCATCGGCTGTGAGCGAATCGTCGAAGTAGACGGTAATAAATTCTGTGACAGCTATGTTAATCCAGGTGCAAAATGGCGACTGGGCATCTGTAATTTTGCCACTCATGCTAAACCTGAGGTTACCATCGTCAAGATTCGGGTTAACCCACTGAAAGCGGCAAAGCGGGCTTCTTCCAGGCGGAAGTAGCCTTAAGTGCTTTACTGATGCGTCTTGAAAAGTTGTACTGCCGTATAACGAATTACTGTTGTCGGCATTAAGCATTTTTTCTGGCCTCACCTCGCCATCCACCAGCTTTTTCCTATGTTCGGATGGTTTCAATATTGTATTCCCTTCCGAATTCTGAAGCCAGAACCGGAAGGGAATACTGTGGTTTAACTCCGTCGCGACCATCAGGATAAAATCCCTTAGGGTGTCATGCCCCCTGCTGATCGAGTGCATGTGGTATTCTGTTGCCGAACAGTGCTGTGCCAACCCGTATAATGGTTGCGCCTTCCTCAATTGCGACTTGATAATCACCGGACATCCCCATGGATAGCTCAATTTGATTATTATCCATGAAAAGTTGCTGTGCGCTTAATCGATCTGCTAGATTCTTAAGTGCTTTGAAATACGGCCTGCTTTTTTCTGGATCCGAAAAATATGGGGGTATTGTCATCAGGCCAAGAATCCGAAGATTGGTCGTTTGAGCAATCTGGCGAAGGAGTTGCTCGGTTTCTTCGGGAAGTACCCCGGATTTCTGTTTTTCCTTGCCGGTATTAACCTGAACAAGAATGGACAAATCTTTGTTCAGCGACTTGGCATGTTTGTCAAGCGCTTGTGCCACTTTCAGGCTATCAACCGTTTCTACTACATCGAACAACTCCGCAGTTAGTCTGGCTTTGTTGCTCTGCAGATGGCCAATAAAGTGCCAGCTGATTTTTTGTGAAAAATGTCGAATCTTCTCAGAGGCTTCTTGTAAATAGTTTTCACCGAAAAGAGTCTGGCCACAATCGATTGCCTGCCCGATCTGGTCGACTCCCATTCCCTTGCTCACCGCCACCAACTTGATCTCTTGTGGGTTACGTCCACAATTAATGGCCGTTTGGATTACTGTGTCAAAGATTTGAGTAAGATTATCGCGGATCATTAGTTGTGGTTTCCGGGAGTTGAAAAAGGCGGACAGCGTTGGTCGTTGTGGCCTGCGCCACTGTATCAATGGAGAGTTGCTTGATTTTGGCCACCATCTGGGCCGTATAGAGCAGCAGTTTGGGTTCGTTACGCTTGCCTCGATAAGGCACTGGGGCCAGGAAGGGCCCATCGGTCTCCAGTAGCAAGTGTCGGAGGTCGACAAACCGGATAACCTCCTGCAAGGCATGGGCATTGGCGAAGGTGGCGACACCCGGGATCGAAATGTGCAAACCCAGATCGATCATTTCTTGGGCTAGTTGTACGTCTCCGGAAAAGCAGTGCATTACCCCTCCTTTAGGGAGTGGTCCGACCGAACGGAGTAGATTGCGGACGTCTTCGTGGGCCTCCCGGTCGTGAATGACCACGGGCAGGTTAAGGTCTTTTGCAAGATTAAGTTGTTGCTTGAACACCTTTATTTGCACATCGCGCGGGGCGTAATTTTTGACATAATCAAGCCCGATTTCACCATAGCCGACCACTGAACGGTTTTGTGCCAATTCAGCTAACTCTTTAAGGGCTTCGATTGTGGCCTGGGAGGCGTCATGGGGATGAAACCCGATCGTCGCAAATATATTAGCGTACTGGTTTGCAATGTTCACTGCCTGTCGCGAACTTGGATAATCGATTCCTATGGTAATAATGCGCTTGACGCCATACTGCACCGCCGATTCAATAACCGAATCCAAATCTGATTGGTATGCCGCCATATCGAGGTGGCAATGGGTGTCGATAAGTTCGAACTGGCCAGAAATTTGCGGAAGAGGGGGGAGCGTTTGTTTCATGGGAAGGTCTAAGCCAATACTTGTTTGCCGTTGATTTGGAATAATGCTTTCTCTGACCGCAAAGTTACGATATTCACGCCAGGGTAGAATTTGTCAGGACAATTACCCACTATCATAGTTAATGTTTGTTGACATTAAAACCTTATTTTTTTACAACTGTTCATCTGTGTTCTTTCTTCTTGTTTTTCTATTTTTTCCAACATTATCATTTGCACAGGCGCGACTGTGGACAGTGGTGGCGTCTAATTTGAAAGGTGGGAAAGGACAAACATGGGACTGCGCAAGCAAAACCCTGTTAAGCATTTTTTTTGCTGAATGGAAAGTTTTAAAGGAGCGCAAGGTATTATGGATTGCCTGCTCCAACGTGATAACCTGCCAATCTAATGATTGGCTGTCAAAAGGATCGCTGCGTATTTTTTTAACAAAGCTGGAGGATAAGTCGAATGAAGAATTGCTTTAAAATCAGATTGTTGACTTTTTTTAGTGTGGTGTTGCTCCTTATTTCAACGGGTTGCGCTTCAAATAAGAATAAAATGGGCGGTGATATGGCCGGCCTGCCGCAGGTCTCCAATTTTGCCGATGATATTAAAGATATTACCTTGCCTTCAGAGTTGGAATGGGACCGCAAGAATTCCATGGTGATTAAAACTGAATCCTTCAGAGGCGGCATTTTCACCTATAAGGGCAAGGTGGAGGTTATGTCACTGAAAGATTACATGGTTGCCTCCATGCAGGATAATAAATGGAGGCTGGTGGGAGAGACAGCTTCTAAGGATATTATGCTGGCCTTTGTCAAGCCCAACAAAACCTGCATGATGGTTATTGCCGATGGCATGTTTGGAAAAACCGAGTTGAAATTGTATGTCGCCATCGATAAAACAGCGTCCGGGGGAATGAATCCCTTTGGCGAGGCTGCCACCCACTAAAGCTTGGGGGATTATGTCCAGCCTGCAAGGAAAGCGAATTCTTTTAGGGGTGACCGGGTCCATTGCTGCCTATAAGGCGGCGGAATGGGTCCGGTCGCTTGTTAAGGAAGAGGCGATGGTGACCGTCGTCATGACTAGGTCCGCCGAACGGTTTGTTGCCCCGCTCACTTTTTCCGCCCTTTCTGGTAATCCAGTATACCGGGACATGTTCGCCGACGAATCGGAACGGGTCATGGCGCACATTAACCTTTCCAGGGAAGCCGATGTTATCTTGGTCGCACCAGCCACTGCCCAGACTATCGCCCGACTCTCTATGGGCTTGGCTGACGACCTGCTGGCAACGGTCATTCTTGCGGCTCGGGTTCCCGTGGTTTTTTGTCCGGCAATGAATTCCAACATGTGGGCGCATCCGGCCACCCAGGAAAATATTAAGCGCTTGCAACACTTCGGCTATCACTTGGTGCATCCGGACAGCGGTACCCTGGCTTGCGGTGATGTGGGCGACGGCAGGTTGCCGGAGTGGGATGTAGCCCGAGAGACCTTGTTGGCCCTTTTTGAGCCCGACGATCTTATCGGGAAAAAAGTTTTGATCACCGCTGGACCGACCAGGGAACCGCTCGATCCCGTGCGTTTCCTCAGTAACCGATCCAGCGGGAAAATGGGATTTGCCTTAGCCCGTACCGCTCGACGCCGAGGCGCGGAAGTCACCTTAATCACCGGTCCGGTAAGCCTGCCCGATCCACCCTGTATGGAGGTGATCAGGGTGACGACGGCGGAAGACATGGAAAAAATGGTCATGTCGAGGGCTTCGGCCGTACAGGTTATAGTCAAATCCGCTGCTGTAGCCGATTTTAAACCGGCTGCCTGTCAGGTCCATAAAATTAAGAAAACAAGCCAGGGCTTGCATCTTGCCCTGGAAAAAAACACCGACATCCTCAAGAAGTTGGGCGAAAATCGTAAACATGGTCAGATACTAGTCGGATTTGCAGCCGAAAGTCGTGATCATGCAGGAGAGGGCTTGCGAAAACTCCAGGAGAAAAATCTGGACCTCATTGTGGTCAACGATATTCTCGGGACGCAAACCGGTTTTGATGTTGAAACAAACCAGGTTACCCTGATCGACCGTAAGGGTAGCGCCGTGTTGCCGCTGCTGACCAAAGAGGACACGGCCAATCGAATCTGGGATAGTGTCGTTTCCTTGCTGCACAAAAGGGGCGGTGATGCCGGTTGAATTTAGCCGAAGGGCTCCAGGAATATGCAGATAAGTCGATCAGAACAGAAAAGACGCATGAAAGACATTGAGAGCCTTGTGGCCGAACTGGTGACGCTACCCGTTCCGGTACTTGAACGCTCACCATGTCCGGACGATATCAAGTTGCTCCTTCGGGAAGCTGGGAAACTGCAAGGGAGCACCAGGCAGCGGCACATCAAATATATTACCAAACTGATTCAAGACCAACCCCTTGCCGAATTGTACGATTTAGTCGGTAAGTATCGCGGCAAAGCTTTGGCTGACCAGAAGCAGTTGCACACGCTGGAATTCTATCGCGATGCCTTGATTAATGAAGCCCTTGAACAACGACAATTCTGCCGTGAAACCAATGCGGAATGGGTGGAAAATTGGACGGGCGACACCTTGGCGGAAATCAAAGAACAAATGCCAGAAATTGATATCCTTGCCTTGTCGCGACTTTCCTATCTGTTTGTCCAAACCAGAAATCCACGGCACAGTCGTGAAATTTTTCGCTATCTGCGTTCCATCCAGGAATTGCGGCAACGAAACAGCGAACGTCTGGCAAAGGCAGAATAGAGACGGCCCCATAGGTTATGGATTTTCGTTCTCAGAATGCGACTCAGTGCAGGGCGAATAGCCTGCCCTTTCACTGTGTAGCGCGTTTTTGCCCTCTTGGAAAAGTTGTGAAATCAGCGGTAATTATTAGGATATAACTCTAACTATTCAGGCTGTTTTTTCATTTTTCGGGCATAGGTTGCCGCTTCCATGCCGGCGACACAGCCCTCACCTACGGCCTTGGCCATTTGGTAGGGAGGGCCGACGATGTCACCGGCGGCGTAGATCCCGGCGATATTTGTTTCTTGTTTTCGGTTGGTGGTGATGTACTTAAATGATTCCGTGTCAAGCAGGACACCAATCTGGGTTGCAAGTTCCAGCGCTCCTTTCGAGCCCAGTTCTATAAAAATGCCCTCGGTTTCCAATCGTTCGCCGTTTGCCAGTTGTAGCGAGTCAACCACTCGGTCGCCGTTGATCTGTTGGATTGAACTTTCGATGCAGGTAACTTTGCTCGCCTTGAGGCGGTCCATCAACTCTTTGGATACGTGGAGTTTGTCAGCGACCAGATAGACTTTTGCCGCATAATCAAGCAAGGTCAAAGCGCCATCGACAGCTGCGCTTCGGTCTCCGGTTACGGTCACTACCGCGCCGCGATAGAAGTTGGCATCACAATCCACACAATAGCTGACACCGCGACCTGCAAGTTCCTTCTCGCCGGGCACTCCGAGTTTCTTTTTCGAAACCCCCATGCAGAAAATGAGGGCGTGGGCAATAACGTTTTTGCCGCTTTCAAGTTCCAGATGAAACAGGGAGTCTTGTTGGGAGATTTTCAATACATCTACAGGGGATATTTCGGCCCCGAAACTTTTCGCCTGTTCCAGGCCATTGTGCAGCAAGTCCGCTCCTTGGGAGATACCGCTGACAAAGGCATAATTTTCCACATGTGCATTCCACAAGGCGGAATTTTCAATCCGGCCCAGCATGAGCACTCTTGTTTTTTTTCGTGAAGCGTGGATGGCGGCCTGAATGCCCGCAGGGCCATTACCTATAATTACCACATCATAGATCTCACCTGACATGCCTTCCTCCTAGTTATATGAAAAAACGAGAAACGATAATCGATCAACAAACCTGGGTTCTGGGACGATCGAATATCCTGCTGGATTTGTACACTATCATTAGATCGAGGTCGACAGAATTATAGTTTTCGTGTACATTTAGAGGTTATTGTAAAAACTGTCCCCCTGCTGTATCGGCGCGGCCTCGAAGGGGGCGGAAACGTAGCGAAAATGGCCTATTTTTGGCTTGTAGCCGTTGTTTATTTAAAAGGTTAAAGGAGCTCTCTGTCATAATATGGCAGGCACTTTTAAGCCTTTGTATGTCAATGGTAAAGGCGATTGTGGATGCCGGCAATCATTTCGGTTGCGAGGGAACAACATAAGACTAATTCAACAGGAAGGAACGACGTGTCATTATCAATTTTTTCAATGATGGCCAATGCCGGATTATTAGTTAAGCTGGTCATGCTAACATTGCTTATTTTTTCAGTTACTTCGTGGTCCATTGTTATTATGAAATTTATCATGTTCAGGAAAGCTCGAAATGCTTCCCTGGATTTTCTGGATTCGTTTTGGGATAGCAAAACGCTCAATGAAGCCTACGAATCGGCAAGGGAATATCCCATGAGCCCGGAGGCGACCGTCTTCGTTACCGGGTATACTGAGTTGAAGAAGATCAGTGCGGCCCGCAGTTCAGGGCAAGCATTGGGTACGCTGGAGATGCAGTTGGCAACCATGGATAACCTGAAACGGGCGGTTCGCAAGGCCCAGTTCCTCGAAAGTGACCGCATGGCCCGTTCGCTTTCCTTCCTCGCCACCACCGGCAGCGCTACCCCTTTTATTGGTTTGTTTGGGACGGTCTGGGGTATCATGACATCCTTTCAAGATATCGGGGTGCGGGGTTCCGCATCGCTTGCCGTTGTTGCGCCCGGTATCTCAGAGGCGTTGGTGGCCACTGCCGCGGGACTCGCGGTAGCCATTCCTGCCGTTATTTTTTATAATTTTTATTCCAATATGCTATCTGAATTCGAATCCAATGTGGAGAGCTTTAGTACCGATTTTATCAATCTTATTGAACGTGATATTCTGACCAGAGCGTGACGACATGGGGCCGATAGGGAATAATAAAGGCAAAAAAGGATTTGTTGCCGAAATCAACGTTACCCCGTTGGTTGATGTCATGTTGGTTTTGCTGATCATTTTCATGGTTACCGCACCAATGATGACCCAGGGGCTTGAGGTCGAACTACCTGAAGCCACGACCAAGGCGCTTCGTCAGCAGGAAGAACCGCTCGTTGTCACCATTAAAAAGGAAGGAGACGTCTTTCTTAAAAAAGAAAAAGTCACCTCTGTATCGTTGAGGCAGCAGTTGAAAGACCTGCCCCCTGAGAAGAAAAAAGAGGGGATTTTTTTAAGGGCAGACAAAAGTGTGCCCTATGGTGTAGTGACGGCTACCATGGCTGATATTCACTCAGCTGGTTTTGAAAAACTGGGTATGATCACTGTACCGGTAGAAAAAGAGAAGTAAGGAACTGGTCGACCAGCTGTGTATTTTACTGATACTGATTTTTTTATTCTGCAGCAGGAAGCTGACCGCCGATGGTGGCTCGCTGCATCGCTTGCCATTGGTGTGCATGCCGTCATCATTTTGCTGGTCATGTTTACGCCTTCGCTTTTTGACACCAAGCCAATTGTTGAGGACGTCGTTTCGGTAAGTTTGATTTCCATGCCCGAAACAACCGCCCCCTCAGGCCCTGCCGCTTCTGCGGCTCCAGCCGCTGCTGCCAGCCCGAGTAAACCGGTTGCTGCTGAAAAAAAAGTGGAACCACCACCACCTCCTCCCCCGCCTCCTGAACCAGCGGCACCGCCTGAGCCAGTTACCCCGCCGCCACCCAAGGTAAAGGTCCCGGTGGCAGCAGAAACCGCTCCTCCGGAACCGGTTGCCCCAACCAGCCCGGTTTCGATATTTCCGGATAAGAAAAAGATTAAAAAAGCTCAGGATGTCCGACTCGAAGAGGATAAGCTCAAAGAGCGTGAGGTTCAGCAACGTCAACAGGACGAGCGAGAGCTAAAAAAGAAGATCGAGGAACGGCAACGCGAGGTGCAGCAACGTCAGCAGGATGAGCGCGAACTGCAGAAAAAAATAGAAGAACGGAAGCGTGAGGTTGAAAAGAAGGAATTGACTCAACGCGAAGCTGATCGGAAAAAAGCCTTAGACCAGGCTCGACGCGACCAAATCCGCGCAGAGAACGAGGCAAAACAGGCTGCCGCCGAGGCGAGACAGTTGGAAGGTGAAGCAAAAGCGGCACGTGATGCGGTCGCCACCACCCGGAACGAAGCCACCCGGCAAGCACAAGCTATGCAGAATGCCGTCACCCAAACTTCCAGCGGCAGGCAGCAGGCCCAATCGGCCGTTGAGCAGACTTATTGGGGCGCTGTGGCGCAAAGGGTGAAGAGCTTCTGGGTTTTGCCGGAAATGCGGAAATGGGACGCCGGATTGCTGGCCAAGGTGGCCATAACGATCAACAAAGACGGCGAGGTTGTCAAAATTCAGTTCGAAGAACGATCAAAAGATCCGCTTTTTGACCAACTCGTGGAGAAAACAATCAAAAGTGCGTCCCCAATGCCACGTTTCCCTGCACTTATGCAACAGGAAACCACAGAAATTGGGTTCAAGTTCAGACCTGGTGAGCTTGGCAATATGTAAGAGATCGTGTATATATTGAATGTTTGTTCCGTCTTATACTTTAAAATTTAATTGTTTAGCGGTTGATTATTATGCGAAAAATTGATTTTGCTACGATCATTGCCTTGGTGACCTGCTTGCTTCTTTGTCCCTTGGCACAAGAGAGTTCGGCTGAGCGTGCCTATTTCGATATAACCGCCACCGACGTACGAAAAATTATGGTCGCCGTGCCGAATTTCTCCGGAAGTGCAGGGATGCCAGGCACCTCGGTTTCACAGTTGTTGACCAAAGGCTTTGAATTGCATGGCTTTATCAGTGTGATTGACTCCAGCAAATTTGGAGGGAGCAAGGAGGCCGATTGGAAAACTCTGGGTGCCGATTATGTCGTCATGGGGCAGGTCAGTAGCGATCCCGCCGGGATGGTGATCGAAGGCCAGATACTCGATGTCGCTAGTAACAAATTGTTAGCCGGACGTCGCTATAAGGGATCCGCGTCCCAGATGGAAGACATGACTTTGCGACTCTGTGATGGATTAATCGAAGATTTCACCGGTGAAATGGGTGTTGCCCGCACTTCCTTGGCGTATATCTCGGATGCAACCGGCAGGAAAGAGGTGTATGTTGCCGATATTCTGGGGAGACATCCTCGGCAAGTGACTAAACACCAGGCACTTTGTGTTTCCCCCCGTTTCACCCCGGATGGTAATTTTCTCGCTTATTCTACCTATCATAACGGCAATCAGGATCTGTACATTACTGATTTGCGACAGAATGCGTCAACCAATGCACTTTCTCGCCGTAAAGGGTTGAACCTGGCCCCCGCCTTTGCAATCGATGGCAAGACCATGGTTCTCACGCTAAGTAAGAATGGAAATCCAGATCTCTTTCGTATTGACCGGCAGGGAGAGGTATTAGAGGAGTTGACGTCTCGCAGTGGCATTAATGTCTCACCCTCGTTTTCCCCGGACCGGCAATCCATGGCCTTTGTCTCTGATCGGAGCGGCAAACCTAATGTCTATGTCATGAATATGAGCAGTCGCCAAGTGAAACGGATGACCTTTAAAAATTCGGAAAACAGTGAGCCTTCCTGGTCGCCCAAAGGGGATGAAATCGCCTACACCGGTCTGCAGGGCGGTTCTTATCAGCTTTTTGTCATGGATCGTAACGGCGGCGGCGAGCGACAGTTGACCTCCGGTGGGGGGAATTACGAAACCCCGACTTGGTCACCTGATGGGCGTCTGCTCGCCGTTGCCCGAAAAAGTGGCGGCAGGTCTGAAATCTGTGTTGTGAGTAAAAACGGTAAAGATGTTCGTGTTCTTTTTGCAATGAAAGGCAATCAATCTTACCCCCAATGGTCCAATCGTTTGCCATGATGGCTAAGAATTGCTTTTTGTGCCGAATATGACTGTTGCAAGATTGACCCGAGCATTATATTAACTCCAATTTGTCCATTTTTTAGATGTCATCTGCTTGAGAGGAATAGGTATACTATGAAGAACATAAGAAATTTTGCCGTGGCCAGTTGTTCCTTACTGCTGTTGACGCAATGCGCATCCCAGGATGAGATCCGTGATTTGCAATATCAACTTAGATCCGTCAATCAAAAGGTTGAAGACGTTAAAACCAATACTGTCAGTCAGATGCAGAAACGCCAGGCTAGTTCGGTCAGCAAAATCGATCAGGTAGAAGATGACACCCAGCGCTTGAAGTCGTCCATCGAAGAAACGAGTTCGCAAACTCAGCAATTTCGCGAGCATACTAAAGAAAGTATTGCTCAATTGCAAAAGTCCATTGAGTCCACACGGGCGGATCATGATGCAAAAATTAGCGAAATGAATCAGAAAATAGCTGTGTTAGACGAAAAGCTCAATCAAGTAGCCGAGAGTTTTGGCAAGGCACAGCAAGCAAAGATCAGTGAGGCCGAAAAGCGAGCCCAAGAGGCCGCCAAAAAAGCAGAAGAAGCTAAACAGCGCGCCGCTGCAATCTCCAGCGCTCCTGCCGTCGTTGCCCCCATCACGCCCTCCAGTGCCCAAACAGCGGTGGTGAACGTGAATCCCAGCACCAAAAAAACAAAGGTAGCCAGTACGCCAGTTGTTCCTGAGGCACCTCCTGCTCCTAAAACTGTTGAGACAACCGCAACCAAAAAAAGTGTTGAGACGACCACGACCAAAAAAGGTGCCGAGCAACCCGCAGTCGCACAACCGGCAGCTGCTGTACCTGCTCAAAAAACCACGGAAAACGCACCCGCCGCGTCGTCCTCCGACCCCTTCTCCCAGGGCATGAATCAGTTTAAAAGCAAGAATTACAAAGAAGCGTATAAGTCATTTGAACAAAATCTTTCCGCTAATCCCAAAGGGTCACAGGCGGCTAAAACCCTTTTCTATATGGGAGAAAGTCTTTACAATCAAGGGGAATACGATTTGGCCATCCTCGATTATCAGAAAGTCATCTCCAACCATGGTTCGGATGGGCTCGCTTCCAGTGCCTTACTCAAGCAAGGCATGTCTTTTGAGAAGTTGACCGATCATGAAACCGCCAAGATTATTTATAAAAAGTTGATCAGCGACCATGGTAACAGCCCGGAGGCTACCCAGGCGAAAGAGCGACTCGGGAAATTATAAGAGCGTGAGCTGTTGACCGGTCCCAAGAAAAAGCGACTCGACCTGCTGCTCGTGGAACAGAAGCTGGCCGAATCCATCGATTGGGCCCGTCGGTTGATTGGGTCCGGCCAAGTGTTCATCGATCATCGAGTTTGTGATAAAGCGGGCAGTCTGGTCGCTGCCGACAGTTTGATAACCTTGAAAGCTGTTAAACGTTTCGTCAGTCGAGGTGGTGATAAACTCGCAGCCGGTCTGCAGGGGCTAAAAATTGACCCGAAAGGGTTTATTTGCGCAGATATCGGGGCTTCAACCGGTGGGTTCACCGATTGTCTGCTCCAATTCGGGGCTCGAAAGGTCTATAGCGTTGATGTTGGCTATGGTCTACTTGATTGGAAACTGCGGCAGGATGAACGGGTGGTTGTCCTTGAACGGCTCAATGCCCGTTATCTGGGGGTTGATCACATTCCTGAGAATATAGATTTGGCGGTCATCGACGCCTCTTTTATTTCGCTTGAACCGTTGCTGGCTCCTTTGCTTCGCTTTTTTCAGAGTACCATCCGCATACTGGCATTGGTCAAGCCCCAGTTTCAACTACCGCGGGATAAAATAGGTCCCGGCGGCATTGTCTGTGACGAACTGTTGCATCAGCAGGCCTTGGATATGGTGCAACAATTTGGTATCGACCTTGGCCTGCAATGCGCAGGCGTTATAGCCTCCCCGGTGCTGGGGATGAAAGGTAATCAGGAATTTTTTATGTTGTTATCCGGTCCTTCCAAGGTCGAGATCGACGGAACGGAAAAGCTGGAACAAGGAGATTATGATGAAGTTTCGAAAAATAAGTAAAAGCGTTTCGTTCACTCTGGTGGCATCAGCTTTCATTTTGACCACCGCTTGGGCTGCTGAATATATGAGTGTTGCCAAAGATGGCATCAATCTACGCTCAGGCCCGGATACCAAGTCGGAAGTTCTTTATCAGCTCCCTGCCGGGTATCCGCTCGAGGTCGTCGAACGTAAAGGCCAATGGCTGAAAGTGACCGATTACGAAGGGGATAAAGGTTGGATACAGGAACCGATGGTCAATAAAACGCCCCATGTCATCGTCAAGGTGAAAAATGGAAACGTTCGCAGTGGTCCCGGCGCTAATGAAAAAGTCGTCGGTAATGTTGTTAAGGATGTTATCTTTACTAAAGTCGAGCAAAAAGGTGACTGGATTAAAATTTCACATCCCGATCTCACCGGTTGGATTATGAAAGATCTCGTTTGGCCCTGAGGGTCAGTTCTCTATACCTACAATGCTTGGTGATTGATTGAGCGAAGTCAACCGGCAGCCGTACCTCTCGCCCTGCTTTATTCTGGAAGAGCAGGTACCGCTGCCGGAGACCAAAAAGGAAGAGATCTTTGGTGATCTCGACGTCTTTTTGGCAGTATGCGGCAAGTTTTTCCATCTCCCCCTGTCTGAACCAGCGAAGGGCCTGTAGTCCGTCGCCATCTTTTTTTATCTGCAGTGTTTTTTCCGCCAGCCGGTCCAGGCTGAGCCGGTACCCCAATTGCTCAGTCACCGCTTCCAGAATATCAAAGGCCGGGAGCAGCGCTAAATCCCGGTCGGTGTACGCCGATAACACCAGGTTGTCAAAGCGCTTGTTGTTGAAACCAACTACGAGATCAAGCGCAAATAATCGTTCGATCATTTCGTCAATGGTCTCCTCGGTGAAGGAGGTGAACCGCTGCCCGTCGTTTTCATAAAGCACTGCGACACTGACCCGCATCAGATTGGCTCGGTGCCAACCGCCAACTTCTTCCGCCGATTTCTGGGTTTCAATATCAAAGACGCCGAACCTTTGCGGAAGGGTAAACGATGGCGATGTTTTTTGGGGCTGCGGTGCTGGTCGCACTATCTGCAGATTGCCCGAAGAATCGCCCTTTTGTTTTTCCGAACGGAGCAGTTCCAAGAGATACAGACAGGCCGCCTTGTCGATGGGGCGGTTGCCGGAACCACATTTGGGTGAATGGACGCAGGAGGGACAGCCCTGTTCGCAGGGACAGTCGGTGACGGCTTGCCGGGTATGCTCTAATAATCGGGCTATTGCCTCATAGCCTTTAGCGGTCAGCCCCATGCCTCCGGCGTGGCTATCATAGACAAAGACGGCAGATCCACCCGCCTGATCATGCCAAGGGTGGGAAATTCCGCCCAGATCATTGCGATCACAGAGCACAAACAACGGCATTAGCCCGATAATCGCATGTTCCAGGGCATGGATGCCGCCCATGAAATGGAATCGCGCCGCCTCGGTCCGGGTCCGTATCCAATCGGGAATCTTAATCCAAAAACCCTCGGTTTCGAAGATTTGCGGCGGGAGATCCAAGGGCACCCGGTTGATGATCCGCATGCTGCCGGGGGCGATTTTGTGGTAGGCGTTAATGTGTTCCGTGACCCTTAAATTCCCATAACAAATTTGAGTGGCCCCCCAATGGACGCTGCTTTCCTCTTTCAAAATTTCCGTGGTCTTTTCAGATAACACCCGGGTGAAATAGGAGGGCTTGACCGCTGATACTAAAATCTCCCGACCTTCGAGATCCAGGCTGTCGACATGGTAGGTTTTGGCCATGTGGAGATAGATGGCCCCTGGGTGGCAGTCTCGCAGTCCACGGTAACTGTCGATTGCGCCCAGCATCTTGCGCTGCGGTTGTTCGATGATGGCCAGGGTGATCCCGCCCCCGCGGAGATTAATATGGCGTTGCGGGTAGGCCTGCGGCGAAAACCAGGTTTTGCCGTTGGCCGACTGGAGGAGTTGACCTGTCTTGGTCAAGCGATGAAGCAACGCCTTCCGGTTTTCGGTGTCGAGCAGTGGGTCGGCCAGAGTCAGCGGCAACTCCGTCGCGGCACAGACCAGTTGGGGACCGGCAATATGCGGGTTGTCTGGGTTTATGGTCACCGGTTCCACCGGCCGGGTAAAAAAATGCTCGGGATGGCGCATAAAATATTGGTCGAGGGCGTCCTCGTGACCGATCAACACCACCAGCGATTCCTGCTGTTTTCTGCCGACTCGTCCTGCCCGCTGCCAGGTGGCCATCATCGAACCCGGGTAGCCGACCAGGATGCAGATATCCAGATTGCCGATGTCTATGCCGAGTTCCAAGGCCGAGGTGGAAATTACCCCGAGCAGGCTGCCGGTGGCGAGGCGATCTTCTATCGCCCGGCGTTCTTCAGGCAGAAAGCCGGACCGATAAGAAGCAATCACGCCTTTTTGTTTTTTTAGTCGCTGTTCTGCCCAGATGGTGATGAGTTCGGTCATCTTGCGCGACTGGCAATAGACAATGGTCCGCAGGCCTCGGCTGATCGCGGCTTCGAGCAGTTGGGTCGCGCTGGCGGCGGCGGAATCGAGCGGATTGAGCAGCAGCATGTTGCGCTGTGCTGTTCCTGCACCTGTTCGGGTGATCTCCTCAACCGGACCATCGATCAGCAAGCGGGCGTGCTCGCCGGGATTGCCGATGGTGGCCGAGGCCAGGATAAAGGTCGGCTGTGCTCCGTAGAGATTGCAGATCCGTTTGAGGCGCCGCATCACCCAGGCCACATGGGAGCCGAAAATACCGCGGTAGGTATGGACTTCGTCAATGACGACATAGCGGAGATCGGCAAAGAAATGGCCCCAGCGGTCATGATAGGGCAGCATCGAAAGATGGAGCATATCCGGATTGGTGATCAGGATGGGTGGCAGATGGTCTCGGATTTTTTTGCGATGATATCCGGAGGTGTCGCCGTCGTAAATGGCCGCCGACTGCCTGCCCTGCCGGATCGACTCCGGCAACAGACTCCACAGCTTTTCAATGGTTTTGAGTTGATCCTGAGCCAGGGCTTTGAGCGGAAAGAGATAGAGAGCCTTGGCGGCAGGATGGTGGCAACAGGTCTGGAATACCGGCAGGTTATAGATGAGGCTCTTGCCGGAGGCTGTGGGCGTGGCCACCACCGTGTTGGTTCCGGCAAGAATATTCGCAATGGCCGTATGCTGGTGGGTATACAACTCGGTTATGCCCATGGATTGCAGCAGTTGACATAGTTCCGGCACCAGGTGGTCAGGAGGGCGGAGCTCCGCAGTTGTGGTCGCAAAGGTGCGATGGGCCACCACCTGGGGTCCGAACTTCCCCGAAGCTTTCAAGGCGGCTATGTATTCCGCTACTGTGCCGCGTTTCGGGTCCATATGGTTAAGGCCGCACTTTAAGGTTTGTTATTTTCTGAAAAAATTTTTATTATCGCTGAGCGGTGAACCAGCATTTCATCCAATTATAGGTGTTGTAGGACTTTTTCAGATACGCCCCCATCCCGCGCCTCATTCTTTCCTGAAAAAATCTACAGCTTTTTGTCCAGACGGTGCGGATCCGGTCGCATGGTACCT
>JAFLKR010000003.1:82000-86347 GCA_019163135.1 Desulfobulbaceae bacterium
ATATACGACATGAACACACCACAATTGTGCAGAGACATTTACTCATGAAAACGATTGCGACCCTCGGGCCGGAACAGTCCCAGTCATGGCACGCCGCCATGCAATACGATCACGATGCCGAGATTCGACCTTACCCGCATGTTAAAGCCCTGCTCGAGGCCTTTACGGCAGGAGAGGCCGATTATGCCATCCTGCCGGTGTATAATACTCGCGAGGGCGAAAAAAAACAGTATTTCCGCTTTTTTGATCAGATCAAAAGCGGGTACTGGGTGGATAACGTTATTCTTCATTCCAATCTGTCCTTGGGCGTTTTTAACGAGGATGACGCCATCGAGGACCTGCGGATGCTGGTGGGCAAGCGCGAGGTTTTTAACCAGTGCGAAGAGTTCATCGAAAACCAATTGCCGGGCATTACCGAGATGAGCGTTCAGGATATCGGCCTGGCGATTGCCGAAATCAGGGCCAGCGGCGTAAGCAAGGGCAGGGCGGTGATTGATAATGCCGAAACCTTGGCCAGTTGCGGACTGCGGATTATTGAACGTGAGGTCGCCCCCCATAACCGCACCCGGTATGCGGTCCTCGGTCACCATCTGGCCACCGCCACCGGGTACGACGCCACCACTCTGATCACCGAACCCCTGGATGACCGGGTAGGAATCCTGGTGGATATCCTGGGCGAATTTTCGCGCCGAGGCATTAATATTGTCGACATGCGTTCTGAAAATGATATCAAAACTCAGAAACTGCGTATTTATCTGGAGGCTGAAGGGCACATCAAAACCGAAATAATGGCCAATGCCATTGCCCATATCGAATCCAGGGTCATCCAACAGCAGGGTGTGATCCGGCTGCTGGGAAGTTTTCCCCGGGTCGATATGCGGACCAAATATATCAAATCCTTCGGGTTCATCGGCACCGGGGCCATGAGTAAATGGTTTGCCCGCCGACTGGAAAGTGAAGGGTATGAGGTGCTGATTACCGGCCGGACCACCCCCTTGCGGCCGGAGGAGATGATCGGTCAGGTCGACGTGGTGGTGATCTGTGTCCCGATCTCGGTCACCTCGGCCACGGTCCGCCGCTACGGGCCGCTGATCGGCGGCGGCAAGGCCTTGATTCTGCTGGCAGGTGAATCGGAGGAAACCATCAAAAGCGCCCTGGAAGTGACCAATGAAGAGGTCGAGTTGATGCTGGTGCACAATCTCTGGGGACCGCAGGCCGCCACTATGAAGGATAAAAACGCCATCGTGGTGCGGACTTCCCGCAGTGGCATGTTTTGCAGCGAATTCGAGGCCTTTTTGTACAAACACGGAGCCGATATCTACCACGACTCACCTTCCAAACACGATCTGCTCATGGGGGTCGGCCAGAAACTACCGACCGTGATCTCGGTTGCCCTGGCCATGACCTTGGGGGAAAATAACATCACCAGCGAAGATATCGCCAGCCATTGCACCCTGACTTCGCTCTATCCCATTCTGGCCATGTCGCGGGTCCATTCGCAGAACCCGCGGACCTACGCTGAAATCATGTCCACTGCCGGTGACAGCCGTAAGATCGTCAGTGATTTCGCCAAGAATCTTGAACTGGTGATCCAGATGGCAGACACCGCCTCCATCTCCGGTCTTTGCACGCTGATCGACAAAAACGCAGAACACTTGACCGATACTTTTCTGCAAGCCCGCATGCAGCAAGCCAAGGCCGTGGACGAAGTATTGGGGAGAATGATTTGATGGACCGGTTGACCAGGGGCGAACCAGTGGTTAGTTTGATGCGATGAAAAACGATCGAAGAAAAAGCGTGTTGCTGCTTGCCCTCCTCGCCTTGTGGTGTGCGGTCTTTCTTTTCAGACCAGCCTTCCGTTCCAGCACAAGCTGAGCAGGCCTGTCGCCACCGCCGGTCGGCGGTCCCCCTTGCCCCCTGCCGCAGCCGGTGACCCAAATTCAACCCTAAGGAATCTGGAAATTTATGTTGACCACCGTATTGAAATATATCGAAGAAAAACATTACTGCCCGCATTGCAGCGGTGATCTCAAACTCTGCCACGCCCCGCCAGTGCATGTTGGCGATGGTCTCGGCTGGGGCTCGGAATTCCTGTTTGTCTGCCTCAATGACGAATGCCCGCTGTTTATCAAAGGATGGGATTATATCGAGAATCAGTACGGCCATGTCGGTTCCTATCGCTACATGGAGATTCCCAATTCCAAGGAAAGTTACAACATGATGGTGGTCGGTAAAGACGCCTTCACCGGTAGTATTGTCGATATCGAGGCCTTCAAGCTGCAGAGCGAGCAATTTAAGCGTCAGCAGGACGCCATTGCGGCCTTGGATAACTGTGTCGAGCAGCAGTCGCTGGAGCCGGTGCTGACCCTTTTGCTGGATGATTCGGTCTCGAGCAAAAATCGCAACCGGGCGGCAAGCCTCCTGGTGCCGTTGAATGATATTGCCTGCGTCGAACCACTGCGCAATCATACCTTTAAAGACCCGAACCTGGCGCAGACGGTGAAAATGGCTATCGCCAAGATACTGGCCAACCATTTTCTCAAAGAATGTCCGTATTGTGCTGAATTGATCAAGGTCAGAGCCGTGGTTTGCAAGCACTGTCAACGGGACCTGGCCAGCTGACTTTCCCCTTGCGAAAAAGGCTGCGAGTGGGTATATAAGCAGGCGATTGTGTGGTGGGCGTAGCTCAGCTGGTGGTAGCACCGGGTTGTGGCCTCGGAGGTCGTGGGTTCAAGTCCCATCGCTCACCCCATTTGATAGTCAAAAGAAGTCCAAGAACGTACATAAACCCGCTTCCTTACCAGGAAAGCGGGTTTTTTGTTGTCCGGTAAAGTCTGCCAAAATCCATTAGTATCCAGAAAAGAAACGTGTAGGATCATGGCTAGCAGGTCATGTGTGATGGTGCTCTACACGTGTTTTTAGTTTATCTTTGAATTTTCGTTTTAAAATAAAAAAGCGTAGCATTGTCCTGCTACGTATCATTTACACGCCTTCTTAGCGTAATGCATTGAAGTAACGTTTGAAAATGATTGGATTCTATTTCGAGGTTTTTAACGTATTGAGGTGTTGCCATGTCGATAACGTTCCGTAGACCGCGTTCAATGTGGCGAAGTCTTTCAGGTAGATGATGAACAGGTTTTCACCCGCTCGTAATAAAACCGTTGCGCACAGGGCGGCTGCCCAGACTTCGACAAACCGCGTTGGCCGGCTCGGAGCGAACCGGTAAAAAAGGAGCAGGCCAAAGAACACCACCACCGAGGGGACAAAAAAGCTTCCCAACTCATAGATCCAGGAACGGTAAGCATACAGGGGGAACAGCCAGTCCCTCGCTATTCTGAGCAGCACTGGCACGGCCATACCCAGAAGGATTGCAGCCATCGTGCTGCCGAGCAAAGTCAGGCTTTTAAGCGACAAGCGCCACCAATTGTAGACCGTGCTGCCCCAGGCGAGGTTGGTGGCCACGATCAGGGTGGCAAAACATTGAAGAGCGGTCCATGTCAGGGCAAGAGAGGCGATCGTGCTTGCCTTGTCGCGTACTATAGTGGACCCCATATTCCAGACAGTCATTTAAGCTGTGCGCCATCATGAGGAACGAGAGGCTATGAGCGAAGCGAAGAAGAGGAAGGTCCACACTCCAGAGTTCAAGGCAAAGGTAGGCCTTGAGGCCTTGCGAGGAGGAAAAACCACCAACGAGATCGGTCAGGAATACGGTGTCCATCCCGTGACGATCGGGCAATGGAAGAAGGAAATTCAGGAGCAGGCCAAGAGGCTGTTTGAAGGCAAGCGAGGCCCCAAGGCCGCCCCAGACCGGGAGCCTGAACGGCTCTACAGTGAGATCGGCAAGCTGAAAATGGAACTCGACTGGTTGAAAAAAAAGTCCGGGATCAGCCGGTCCTGATCCGGCAGTCCTGGGTCGATAAACAGGATCCAGTGCCAGTGGTTCGGCAATGTTCATTGGCAGGCGTCTGTCGTGCCACGATGTATGCGCGGCCACAGACCAAATCGGTTGATGAAAGCAATCTTTTGTACCGCCGCCTAATTGACGAAGAATACACCCGGCACCCGTTTTACGGAAGCCGTAAGATGGTGATTTTTCTCAAGGTGGCGGGCTATGTCGTTAATCGCAAACGGGTCCAAGGTTTGATGCGGGAAATGGGGCTGGCTGGCATGGCGCCAGGGCCCAAGACCAGCCGTCCATGTCCGGGCCACAAGGTATACCCCTATTTGTTGCGCGGTGTTGCCGTGATCCGACCGAATCAGGTTTGGAGCACGGACATCACCTATATCCGGCTGGAGCGAGGTTTCGTCTATCTGGTAGCGATCATCGATTGGTACTCGCGCCGGGTG